>JALHNR010000008.1 GCA_022843525.1 Methylocystis sp.
CAAAGGCCGACACGTCGCCGCCAAGCGCCGCGATCTGGCGCACAAAGGTTCCGCTGACATGGCGTAACCCTGGCGAAGCCGGCAGAAAAACAGTGCGAATGTCGGGCGCAAGCGTCCCGTTCATCCCCGCCATCTGCATCTCATAGTCGAAGTCGGCGCTATCGCGCAAACCGCGGAGAATGGCGCAGGCGCCGCGCTGGCGCGCCGCCTCGACGACAAGTCCGTCAAAGCCCGCGACCTCGAAGCCGCAAGACGCGCCCA
Organism: Methylocystis sp.; assembly: GCA_022843525.1. Taxonomy (GTDB): domain Bacteria; phylum Pseudomonadota; class Alphaproteobacteria; order Rhizobiales; family Beijerinckiaceae; genus Methylocystis. Next base: position 262 of record JALHNR010000008.1, read on the forward strand.
AGCCGGCGCAGGCCTCGCGAATGACCGCCGTGCGCTCGTCGAAAGAGAGCCACGGCTCCTTGCCGTGGTGCACGCCGATCGCAACGACGATCCTGTCAAAGAGCGCACCGCCCTGCGCCATCACGTCGAGATGGCCAAAGGTCAACGGGTCGAACGTGCCGGGGTAGAGGGCCGTCCGCGCGGTGGTGGCAGAGGTGGCGATCATCGCAGGGGTATAGGAGATTTTGCGTGCTTTCGCGAGACCGCGCGCGTTTCGCCGCCGTAACCCGCTGCTGGCCGGCTAGGATTGCTCGGAAGTCGCGCCCTAGCGCTGCTTTTCGGATACGCCTACACTCGCGAGTTGCGAGCGGAGCGCTACAATAGATCAGTCGCATCCGGCGTGAATGGCCGGACCTACGAAGGAGACTCCAGCATGGGACTTTTGGATTTTCTGACCGGAAAAGGCAAACCGGGGCCTGCCCCAGACGCGCTCAAGAAAACGGCCGCGGCTACCCCTAAGGCCGAAGAGAAGCCCGCAGCCGCAGGGTCGTCCGAGACCGAGACCTTCTACGTCGTGAAGCCAGGCGACACGCTGTGGAAGATCGCCGAAGAGCATTACGGCGCCGGCAAGGGCGCCAAATATATGGAGATCTTCGAGGCCAATCGGCCGATGCTGACGGATCCCGACAAAATCCAACCGGGTGAACGCCTGCGCATCCCAGCCGCACAGACTAGTCCCTCGGCTGGGGGTGAGTGGAAGCCTCCAAGCGAAATTGCCAGCAAATAGGCTGACAGCTTCGCTTCTTGGCAGAGCAGATCTCCCGGACAGGCGCCATATGCGCTAGGGCCGAATTAAACCTTCGTTGCGTCGAAGGCCGGGACGGCGCGTGCAAATTCCGTAAGCCACGATACGAGAGGCTGGTGGTTTTCTCGCCATGCGCCAGAGAAACGCAAATCAAGATAGCCAAGCGCACAGGCGACCGCGATATGGCCGATGTCGACCGAACCGGCCGGCGGGGCGGCGTCGAGCGCGCCGAGCGCTCGATCAATCTTGCCTTGCTGAAGCGCGATCGCCTCATCGTAGCGTAAGTCTTCCGGGCGATTGAACGTTTCGTAGCGGATCAATAGAGCGGCGTCGTTGATCCCGTCGCCGAGCGCTTGCAGCCGCAAGGCCGCGAAGCGAGCCGTAGACTCGGTCGGAATGATCCGCCCGCCGCCGGCGAGATGATCCAGATATTCGGCGATGACGCGACTGTCATAGAGCGCTGAGCCGTCCTCCAAAATGAGCGTCGGGATTTTGCCGAGCGGGTTCTGGAGACGCAGACTGTCGGCGGAATCGGCCGCATCGGCGGCGGCGATTTCGATCCTTTCCGACAAGCCGAGCAATTCGGCGGCGATTCGGATCTTCCTGGCGTAGGGCGAAGCGGGAGAATAACGCAAGATGAGCATGGCCGCTCCTATCATCCGTGCAGGAAACCGACAACGGCTCTATAGCGCGCCCGTGAACCTTTGCGGCCTCCGTCAGATCGACTTGATAAGCGCGCATATTGGGCCAGATGTCGTAAGACCGACCATGCATGAAGGCGCAGCAGTTTGAGTCCTGCTGGCAGGGAGAGGTTAAATGGAACGACGCACATTCATTACGTCGCTGCTCGCCGGCCTTGGCGCGACTGTCGTCGTGTCGCAAGCGCAGGCGCTTCCCGGGCTGGCGCCGCAAGCAGGAGTGACTCCCGCGCGCCCCGAACTCGGCGTCGCCACGCCTGAAGACATGGACAACGCAACGATCGAAAAAAGCTGGTGGCGCCGCCGTCGATACTGGCGGCGAGCTCGGCGTCGTCGTTGGCGCCGCCGCTGGTGAGCGCGACAATACGCTCCTGAGTATGAGTTACTCCCGAGGCCAGCCAAAGTCGGCTCGGAAACTTGATCAGCTCATTCGCCAGCGAGCCACGCAATCTCGCAGCCCGCGCCTTCGCCTTGCGCCATTCGTGCCGCGAGGAAGGCAAGGAGCGTTCGCGCCTCTGCTTCGAACACGAATGGCGGATTGACGACCGCCATTCCGCAGCTGCGCAATCCCTCTCCATGTCCGCCAACGCGCAACGAAAGCTGCAGGATGCGCCGTATGCCGCTTTCCCTCAATCTGTTTTGGAATTTTCGAACGTCGCGGTCGCTCTTTGCGGGATGCCACAAGGCGTAAATTCCAGAACTCCACTTTGCATATGATTTATTGAAGGCGTCAAAAGCGGTCTCGAACTCATCCTCGCGCTCGAAAGGCGGATCGATCAGCGCGAGCCCCCGCCGCTCCTTCGGCGGGACATAAGCGCCTAGCCCCACATAACCATCGATATGAATTGCCTTAACGCGCTCGTCGCGTGCGAACCGGCGACGCAGCGCCGCGAAGGCGTCAGGCCGCAGCTCGCAGAAAATTGCGCGGTCCTGCGGGCGCATCAATTTCTGCGCGATCGACGGGGAACCTGGATAGAGCGCGGGCTTTCCCTCGTGATCACGCGGCCCAAGACAATCGATGTAGGGCGCAAGCAGCGCGCAAACTTCCGCACTCGCGCCGGAGAGATCAGCGAGACGTCCCACGCCGCCGCGCCACTCGAGCGTGCGCTCCGCCTCATCCGCTGAAAGATCATAGGCGCCCTCTCCTGCGTGCGTATCAATCACGCGAAACGGCGTCTCCTTGCGCCTCAGATAGGCCAGGAGGCGCACGAGCAGCGCATGTTTAAAGACGTCGGCGAAATTGCCGGCGTGAAACCCGTGGCGATAGTTCATAGGCGCTACAGCGGCGCGGGCGCGCTGATTTCTCGAACGTGGCAACCGCGCTGCGCAACGGCAGGACAGGCGCGAAACTCGCGCAGGTCCTTGGACAGGCAGATGCGTACGCCGTCCATGACGCCCCGCCGGCACGACACCGCCATCATGCCGGGCCGCAGCCGTGGATTGGCTTCATAGAAGGCGCGCTCGACGTCGATCGGCGTAAAGGTCTGGTCGCGGGTGGGCTTGACGAAAAGCGGCGGGATGGCCAGGGCGGCGTGGGCGCGCGCCACGTCGGCGAAATAGTCGCTCGGGCTTTTGCCGCTGCACACTCCATGCTTGCGCCACTCGTAGCGCGCCAGCCGCTCGTCGGGAAACAAGCCTGCCGCTTTTTCGATTGCGACGTGCGATGGAGAACGCGCGCCCGGACATTCGCTGGGGACGCCGCTTTCATACTGCGGCCAGAGCCCGTGAACGACGAAGCCGAGTCCCTTTCCCGGCTCGCATTGGTCGCGCGCGCCTTCGACGCCTTGGCAGAAGCCGGGCGACCAGCTGAGCGCCAGCACGTAAAAGTCGAAGTCCCGCGCCGCGCCCGCCCGCGAAGCTGCGCGATTGGCGCAATCGTCCCCCGTGCTGCAGTCGCCTTCCTTCGCGACAGCGCCGAAAGATCCGACCCACGCCAACGCGCCAACAATTAGCGCCCATGCGGCGCAAAGAACGAAAACTCTTCTCATTTCAAAAGACTCTGCAAAAGGACGCTAAGGCCCTGCCGCCCGACAATTAGGACTGAACGCATGATTGCGGTCGAGCCCGACAACGCACCATGTCACGCCAGGTCCCGCGCCGATGAAGCCCAAGGATTCACCGATATTGTAGACGACCTCGCGTCTTACGCCGTCGTTAAAAAGCGCCAGTGCGCGACAATAGCGACGGGGAATATAGCTCAGGCCGTTGTTGCGGGCGCCGATGTCCTCGACGCCGTCAAAGGCCACAATGACCAAAGGCGAATTCCAGAACCAGGCTTCTCTTGCGGCAAAACCCTTGACGACTTCGTTGAGAATCGTCGGATCGATGCAGTAGGGCGTCAGTCCTGAGTAAGGGAGAATTCGAAATTCCGCTGGCGGGTTTTCCTCGCGCGCCGGCTGGGCGGCCGCCGTGGCCGCAGCAAGCACGAAAAGCGCCGCCGCGGCGGCTCGCCTCCAAACTCCGCCAGATCCCTGGTAACGGCGCCGCATCTCGCTTCTCCTAAATCCCGCCCAAAGCTGACGATTGAGCCAAAACCGCTCCAGGCGTCAAGGTTATGCGGCACACTATTAAGCGAAGAATCGCAACAAGGATGCCAAGGCGTTCGGGACGCGCTATAATGGCCCCCATGTCTAGGAGCGTGCACACCCTGCGCCACGTTATGGCGCTTTTCCTTGGCGCATTGTTGACGAGCGCGACGCCCGGCGCGTCCTTTGCGCAGGACCCCTTCACGGAATTCTTTGGCGGCATCTTTGGCGGCCATCCGCAGCATGGTTGGGGGCCTCGTAGCGAGCCGAGGGTGCGACGGATCATGCCGCACCGCGAGAATCGCGCGCCGACATATTGGCACGGCCAGACGGATAATCCGCGACGCGCGGCGAAGCGTACGGACGGCGGCGCCCCCGACCAGGCTCAGAACACGGCCGTTACCCGGCCGACGTTCTTTGTCGCGACGATCGGCGACACTCTGGGACTGCTTCTCGCCAACGGCCTGAAAGACGGATTTTCGGATCGCCCAGACGTCGCCGTCCTTCGAAAAGGCCGGGAAAGCAGCGGACTCGTACGCGAAGACTTTTACGATTGGCCCAAGGCCGCGAAGGAGATCGCCGCCGACCCGCAAAAGATCAATGTCGCCGTGGTCATGCTCGGCAGCAACGACCGTCAACCGATCCAGCAGGGCGAAGAGTCAATCGAGCCGCTGTCGCCGCGTTGGCGCGAGATCTACGCAGCGCGGGTCGACGCGGTGATCGCGGCCTTCAAGGAGAAGAATATTCCGGTCATTTGGGTCGGTCTGCCGGTCATGAAGAACGAGCGCCTGTCCGCCGACATGGCGCAGCTCAACGAAATCTTTAAGGCGCGCGCGGTCCACGCCAATATTCCCTACGTCGATCTGTGGGACGCGATGACTGACGAACACGGGCAGTACAGCGCTTTCGGGCCGGACATCAACGGCCAGATCGTTAAGCTGCGCTCTGCGGACGGCGTGCACTTCACCGATGCCGGCGCGCGCAGCGTCGCCCATTTCGTCGAAGGCGAGATCAAGAAATATTACGACGCCTCTCGCCAGCAGGCGCCGGTCGCTGACGCGCCCGCCGCGCCCCAACCCGAGGCGGCGACTCCGTCCCAGCAGCCAGTGGCGGCGGCCCCAGCGGCCGGTCAGCCGGTAGTATTCCGCTCGCCCGTTGACGGGCCGTCGGCGGCGCCGAGCTTACCCGAACGACCTGCCGTCGGCCCGACGCAGCAACTGACGGGCGCCGGAGCGGCGACAGAGCTCGCCAAACGGACCCCGGCCGGTAAAGCGGCGGACGCGGGCACGCCCGCGCAGGCGCTCGCGCGGCATGTTTTCATCGAGGGCGGGGACCAGAATCCGCGCAGCAATCGGGCCGACGACTACAGCTGGCGCCCGACGGCGAACGCCCCTTCTCAGCCGCGCTAACGATTTGTGCGTTCGCGCACGGAACGCTTTTCGGTGGTTTTGCATTCTCTCTGCACGAACAGAGAAAATTGTGGAGCCGTCATGTCCCAGCGTCAATTCAACGCCAGCCGCTTTCTGAAGGTAGCCGCCGTCGCCGCTTTCGCGGGACTATCGTCTTCCGCCGTATACGCGCAGGAAAGCTCCTTCATGGCGCTGTTTGATCCGCCAGCGAGCGCGCAGGAGATGACCGCGTCCTACTATGACGCGCGTGAGCAGCAAGCCTATTACGGCGGCCAGGATCAGCAGGCCAATTACGGCGCGCAGGACCCGCAGGCCTACTACGGGGATCAAGAAGACGCGCGGCTCGCGCGCGAATATCCGACCACGACGCGCGAGATCGTGCAGGACCCAACCAATGAGCGTCCTGGCACCATCACCGTCGACACAAACAACCGCTATCTCTATCTGTCGCTGCCGAACGGACAGGCCGTGCGCTACGGCGTCGGCGTCGGCCGCCAGGGCTTCACCTGGAAGGGCCGGACGCACATCGGCCGCAAGGAAGCATGGCCGGATTGGACGCCTCCGGCGGCGATGTTGAAGCGCCGTCCCGATCTGCCGCGCCACATGACTGGCGGCGAGGACAACCCGCTGGGCGCGCGCGCGATGTATCTTTTCTCGGGCAACCGCGACACGATGTTCCGCATCCACGGCTCGAACGAGCCCTGGACAATCGGACAAGCGGTTTCGTCGGGCTGCATCCGCATGCTGAACAATGACGTGACCGATCTGTTCAGCCGCGTGAAGGTGGGCGCCACGGTCGTCGTGCTGTAAGCCGGCTCTCCGTCAAACGAAAGGCCCCGGTTTGCCGGGGCCTTTTCTTTTGCGCCCTATTCGAGCGAGCAAGTGAATACGAGATTGGTGAGCGCCGAAAAGATCAATTGGATGCCGAGCCAAACGCCGATCAGCGACCAGGCGAGCTTGTATTTCCCGCGGCCATAGAAGAAGGCCCCCAAGAGCGGCACGAGGAGAAGGTAAAACTGCCAGGGCGTGCTGACGAAGGTATCACAATACCATAGATTTAGCTTTTCACTGACCATTTACTCTCACCTTGGCAGATTGGTTTCGCCCATCAGGAATTCGTCTACTGAGTGGGCGCATTGGCGTCCCTCCCGAATGGCCCAGACGACGAGCGATTGTCCGCGCCGCATGTCTCCGCAGGCGAAGATCTTGTCGCGAGACGCCTGATAGGCGCGCGTGTCCGCCGCGACATTGCCGCGCGAATCGAGATCGACCCCGAGCGTTTCGAGCAGGCCTTCGCGCACCGGCGACACAAAGCCCATCGCAAGCAGCACGAGATCGGCCTTGAGCCTGAAGTCGCTCCCGGGCTCCTCCTGCATTTTCCCGTCGACGCGCACGCAGCGCAGCGCCTTCACCGCGCCTTCAGCGCCTTCGAATTCGCGCGTCAGCACCGAAAATTCGCGCGCGGAGCCCTCGTCGTGTGAGGAGGACGTGCGCAGCTTCAGCGGCCAGTCGGGCCATGTCAGCAGTTTGTTTTCCTTCTCAGGGGGCAGCGGCATGATTTCGAGCTGGGTGACCGAAAGCGCCCCCTGGCGAACCGAGGTGCCAATGCAGTCCGAGCCGGTGTCGCCGCCGCCGATGACCACGACATGTTTGCCGGTGGCGAGGATCGGCTCATTGGTCGAGAGCGGCTCGCCAGAGACCCGGCGATTTTGCTGCGGCAGAAAATCCATGGCGAAGTGAACGCCGCGCAATTCGCGGCCGGGGATCGACAGATCGCGCGGCTGTTCGGCGCCGCCAGCGAGGACGACGGCGTCATGGCCCGCGACCAGATCAGCGGCGGATAGATCGACGCCGACATGAACGCCGCAGTGAAACACCGCCCCTTCCGCCTCCATCTGCTGAACGCGACGGTCGATGAGGTGCTTTTCCATCTTGAAGTCGGGAATGCCGTAGCGCAGCAGGCCGCCGGCCTTTGCTTGCTTTTCGTAGACGTGCACGTCATGGCCGGCGCGCGCGAGCTGTTGCGCCGCCGCAAGTCCCGCCGGTCCGGAGCCGACGACGGCGATCTTCTTGCCTGTTTTGCGCTTGGGCGGCTCGGGAACAACCCAGCCCTGCTCAAAGCCACGATCTATAATGGCGCATTCGATGGTCTTGATGGTGACCGGCTGATCCTGGAGATTGAGGGTACACGACGCTTCGCAGGGCGCGGGGCAGACGCGCCCCGTGAACTCCGGGAAGTTGTTGGTGGAATGGAGATTGACGAGCGCGCGCCGCCACTCACCGTGGTACACGAGGTCATTCCAGTCGGGAATCTGATTATTTACCGGACAGCCGTTGTGGCAAAATGGAATGCCGCAATCCATGCAGCGCGAGGCTTGGCTGCGCGTGGTCTCGTCCGACAAGGGGATGACGAATTCGCGATAATGGCGAATGCGGTCGGCCGCCGGCTTATATTTGCGGTCATGCCGGTCGATCTCGAGAAACCCGGTCACCTTACCCATCTTATCGCGCACCTCTCGCACCGCGCGTTGCGGCGGCAGTTGCATTTCTATCGGCGCGGCAGCCTCACCGGAAAAGCGAATCCGCTTTCCGGCCCTAGCGCCATGATCCGCCGCAATCTTGGATGTTTTCTAAACGCTTTCGAGGGGTCGCCGTCAAGCCGCGAAGCTTCGGCGTCAGGAGCTGACCGTCGCCAGCAGCGCTATTGAGTGCTTGGGCTCAGGCCGCGCACCGCCGGCGTGATGTGGCGAGACTGATCCTCCTTAACGAGGGTGTGCAGCAATTTCACCTGCCGCTGGGCCTTCGCCTCGTAAAGCGCTTCGTCGGCCACCGCGAGCAGCGCCTCGGCGTCCGCGCCATGTTCGGGCACCAGAGCTACGCCGACGCTGACTCCAATCGTCGTGCAAGCGCCGTCGCCGAGGTCGTAAGGCGCCGATATGGAATTCGTCAGCCGATGGCTCAGCTCCGCCGCCTGCTCGCTCGTCAAACTCCTGGCGAGCACTACGAATTCATCGCCGCCAATCCGCGCCGCCACGTCGGTCGCGCGCAAGGACTGGCGGAGGCGCTCCGCCACCGATTTGAGCAGCCTGTCGCCGGCGGCGTGTCCGTATGTATCATTGACCGCTTTGAAGTTGTCGAGATCAAGAAAAAGGACTGCCAAATCGCCGACGTGCGCCGGCGCGCTATTCAGGTTCGCGTCAACCGCGGCGGCGAGCCCGACGCGGTTCGACAGGCCGGTGAGCGCATCATGCTTGGCGCGATGGTCGTTCACGCGTTCGGCCTGCATCGTCGCAATTAGCATTTTGTTCAGGCTGTAGGCGGCGGCGATCATGGCGGCCAGGTAGAAGGGAATCTGAAGAAATACGAGATACAGCAACGGTTCGTCCGAGAGGGCGGCGCCCGGCAGGAAGGGGCCGAGGCTCGTCAGGATCATTGCGCCAGCGAGGCGCGGCGCGCCAAAATTGCGAAATCCGATGCCGCCGACCATGGCGGACCCAGAGAGGCACGCCAGCGTCGCGGACACCCAGTCGCCACTCGCGAGGCTGATAAAGGCGCCGTAACCGACGCCGCTGCTCCAGAAAAGCTGAAGCAGGAGATAAACGTCGGTCGGCGTCTCGCGATGCGCGAGAGCCTCGCGACGCGAGACGCTCAGGACGGCCAGACGCACAGCTCCGAGCACGATTTCAAAGACGAACCAAGCGATGAAAGGGAACGTCTGTTCGCGCGCCGCAATCGCTCCCGACACCACAATCGTATTGATGACGCCGCCAAAGAAGACCGGCAGGGTTCCAAACAACCCGCCAATCAGCGCCACCTGGATGTCACGAGTCGCCCCATGACCCGGGTCCGCGAGCCAGCGCATCGCGGGCCAACGCGGCAGACTGTAAACTCTAGAGTCCTCTCGCATCAGGCTTCGCCGCCGCCTTAAGGAAAAACCGCCGAGTTTAAAGCACGTTAGCCCGACTCCCTCTCTTTAACAACGACTGCGACGAACGCAAAGCCTAAGCTTAAGCATTCCGCGCATCAGCAGCCCGGTTCACTCGCCCGCCGCCTTCAGTTGCTGCGGCTGGTTCTTGCGTGCGTTGATTTCATTGAGCGCGCGCCGATACTCGACCGGCATCACCTTCCGGAACTTGCCCACGTAATTTGGCCAATCCGCCAGAATGTCGCGCGCGCGCGTCGAGCCGGTGTAGCGCAAGTGGTTGGCGATCAGCTGACGCAGCCGCTCGGCGTCGAAACGCGTCATGTCGCTCATCACATCGACGCGGCCATGGCCTTCCAGATCGCCGGACTGGTGATAGGTCTCGGTCATGACAGTCTCCTCGTCACGCACCGGCTCGAGGTCGACCATGGCGAGATTGCAGCGCGTCGAGAACGCGTCGTCTTCGTCGAGGACATAGGCGATGCCGCCCGACATGCCGGCCGCGAAGTTGCGCCCCGTCTGTCCAAGAACCACCACGACGCCGCCTGTCATATATTCGCAGCCGTGATCGCCAACGCCCTCGACGACGGCGAGCGCGCCAGAATTTCTCACGGCGAAGCGTTCGCCGGCGACGCCCCGGAAATAGCATTCGCCCGCGATGGCGCCATAGAGAACGGTGTTGCCGACAATGATCGAATTTGAGGGATCAATCTGCCCGGCGTCGCGCGAGGGATAGATGATCAGCTTGCCGCCCGAGAGGCCCTTGCCCACATAATCGTTGGCTTCGCCTTCCAGACGCAGCGTCACGCCGCGCGCGACAAACGCCCCAAAGCTCTGGCCCGCCGTGCCCGTCGCGCGGATGTCGATCGTGTCCTCGGGCAGTCCCACATGGCCGTAGATGCGCGCGACCTCGCCCGAGAGCATCGCGCCCGTGGCGCGATCGACGTTGCGGATCGGCGTTTCGATGGAAACCTTCGCGCCGCGATCGAGCGCCGCGCGCGCTTCGGCGATGAGCTTGTTGTCGAGGACCTTATCCAGGCCGTGATCCTGCGTCTTGCTGTGACGGATCGCGCCGCCTTCTCCCTGCGGCTTGAAGAACAGCTTGGAGAAATCGAGACCACGCGCCTTCCAGTGCGCAATCGCCTTCTCCTTGTCGAGCATTTGCATCTGCCCGATCATTTCGTCGACGCTGCGATAACCCATGGAGGCCATGAGTTCGCGCGCTTCTTCGGCGACGAAGAAGAAGAAGTTGATGACATGTTCCGGCAGGCCGACGAAGCGCTTGCGCAGAACGGGATCCTGAGTCGCGACGCCGACCGGGCACGTGTTGAGATGGCACTTGCGCATCATGATGCAGCCCGCCGCAATGAGCGGCGCCGTCGCGAAGCCAAACTCATCGGCCCCGAGCAGCGCGCCGATCACGACGTCGCGGCCGGTGCGCAAGCCGCCGTCGACCTGCACGGCGATGCGCGAGCGCAGATTGTTCAGCACGAGCGTCTGATGCGTCTCGGCGAGCCCGATTTCCCAGGGCGAGCCCGCGTGCTTGATCGACGTCAGCGGCGAAGCGCCGGTGCCGCCCTCGAAACCGGAGATCGTCACATGATCGGCGCGGCCCTTGGAGACGCCGGCGGCGACCGTGCCGACGCCGACTTCCGAAACGAGCTTCACCGACACGGCGGCGCGCGGATTGGCGTTCTTTAAGTCGAAGATAAGCTGCGCCAAATCCTCGATCGAATAAATGTCGTGATGCGGCGGCGGTGAGATCAGGCCGACGCCGGGCGTCGAATGGCGCACCTTGGCGATGACTGCGTCGACCTTGTCGCCAGGCAGCTGGCCGCCTTCGCCGGGCTTTGCGCCCTGCGCCATCTTGATCTGGATCATGTCGGCGTTGACGAGATATTCCGTCGTGACGCCGAAGCGGCCGGACGCCACCTGCTTGATGGCGCTGCGCATCGAGTCGCCGTTCGGCAGCGGCTTGAATCGATCCGCCTCTTCGCCGCCCTCGCCGGTGTTGGATCTCCCGCCGATGCGATTCATGGCGATGGCGAGCGTCGTATGCGCTTCGCGCGAGATGGAGCCAAACGACATAGCGCCCGTCGAGAAGCGCTTGACGATCTCGTTCGCCGGCTCGACCTCGTCGAGTGGAACCGGCTTCCGACCGTCCTCCTCGGCGCCTTTGACGCGGAACAGCCCGCGCAGATTGAGAAGCCTCTCGTCCTGCTCGTTCAGAAGCTTGGCGAAGGCGCGATATTTGTCTTGCGCATTGCCGCGCACCGCGTGCTGCAGCAGCGACACGGTTTGCGGCGTCCAGCTGTGCGCTTCGCCTCTGATGCGGTAGGCGTAATCGCCGCCGACGTCGAGCGCGTCCTTGTAAACGGGCGCGTCGCTGAAGGCGAGGCGATGGCGCCGCACGGTCTCGCGCGCGATTTCTTCCAACCCGACGCCTTCGATGCGCGTCGTCGTGCCGGTGAAGAATTCGTCGATGAAGCTTTGCGCAAGACCGACGGCGTCGAAGATCTGCGCGCCGCAATAGGACTGGTACGTGGAGATGCCCATCTTGGACATCACCTTGAGAATACCCTTGTCGACCGCCTTGATGAAGCGCTTGACGGCCGTCGGACCGTCCACGTCGGAGGGAAACTCCGCCGCGGAGGCGATGAGCGTTTCAAAGGCGAGATAGGGGTTGATCGCCTCGGCGCCGTAGCCCGCGAGGCAGCAGAAATGATGCACCTCGCGCGCCTCGCCGGTCTCGACGACGAGGCCGACGGAGGTGCGCAGCCCTCTGCGGATCAGATGATGATGCACCGCCGCGGTCGCGAGCAGCGCCGGAATCGGGATACGGTCCGGCCCGACCATGCGGTCCGAGAGGATGATGATGTTGTAGCGGCCGCTGACCGCCTCCTCGGCGCGTTGACATAGCCGCTTGATCGCGGCGTGCATGCCTTCGGCGCCCTTTGAAGCGTCGTAAGTGACGTCGATCGTCTTGGTGTCGAAACTATCCTCGACCGTGCCAATCCAGCGGATCTTTTCGAGATCCTCGCTCGTCAGGATCGGCTGGCGCACTTCTAAACGCTTCTTATTCGCCGAGCCTTCGTGGTCGAGAATGTTGGGCCGCGGGCCGATGAAGGACACGAGGCTCATGACCAGTTCTTCGCGGATCGGATCGATCGGCGGATTGGTCACCTGAGCGAAGTTCTGCTTGAAATAGGTGTAGAGCAGCTTCTCCTTGTCGGAGAGCGGCGACACGGGCGTGTCCGTGCCCATCGAGCCAATCGCCTCCTGGCCTGTGACGGCCATCGGGAAAAGCAAAAGATCGAGGTCTTCCTGCGTGTAGCCGAAGGCCTGCTGACGGTCGAGCATCGACACGTCCCATCGCGCGGGACGGGTATCGACGGGCTTCAGATCCTCGAGCTGAATTTGCGTGCGCGCCAGCCACTCCTTGTAAGGATGAGAGTTTGACAGCGTCTTCTTGATCTCGTCGTCGGAAATGATGCGTCCCTGCTCCAGATCGACAAGCAGCATCTTGCCGGGCTGGAGACGCCACTTGGTCACGATCTTCTCTTCGGGAATCGGCAAAACGCCCATTTCCGAAGCCATCACGACGAGGCCGTCGTCGGTGACGAGATAGCGCGCAGGCCGCAGCCCATTGCGGTCGAGCGTCGCGCCGATCTGCAGTCCGTCGGTGAAGGCCATGGCGGCGGGACCGTCCCAAGGCTCCATGAGCGCCGCGTGATGCTCGTAGAAAGCCTTGCGGTCGGCGTCCATCAGCGGATTGCCGGCCCACGCCTCCGGAATCAGCATCATCACCGCATGCGCGAGCGAATAGCCGCCGCGCACAAGGAATTCGAGCGCATTGTCGAAGCAGGCGGTGTCGGATTGACCCTCATAGGAGATCGGCCACAGCTTGCTGATCCCGTCGCCAAACAGTGGCGAGGAGACCGACGCCTGGCGCGCCGCCATCCAGTTCAGATTGCCGCGCAGCGTGTTGATTTCGCCGTTATGCGCGACAAAGCGATAGGGATGCGCAAGCCGCCAGGAGGGGAAGGTATTCGTCGCGAAGCGCTGATGAACAAGCGCCAGCGCCGAAATAAAACGCTCGTCCTTGAGATCGAGGAAATATTCGCCGAGCTGCGAGACGAGCACCATGCCCTTGTAGACGATGGTGCGCGACGAAACCGAGACCGCGTAAAACTCCCGTCCGCCATTGCCGAGCCGGTAAATTTCGTTCGAGGCCGCTTTGCGCGCAAGATAGATGCGCCGCTCAAAGATGTCGGCGTCGGGGACGTTCGGCCCGCGCCCGATGAAGATCTGCGCGTGATGCGGCTCGACGGCCTTCACCGCCTCGCCGAGATCGCTCGAGTCGACGGGAAGATCGCGCCAGCCGAGAACGACGAGCCCCTCTTCTTCGATCGACTTATCGATGATGCCGCGCGCAAGTGCGCGCGTTTCTGGATCGCGCGGCAGGAAAAACTGCCCGATGGCGTAATCGCCGGCGGCGGGAAGCTCCATGCCGAGCTTCGCGCACTCCGCTTTGAAGAACGCATGGGGGATCTGAAGCAGGATGCCGCAGCCGTCGCCGAGCTTGGGATCAGCGCCGACGGCGCCCCGGTGATCGAGATTGAGCAAGATCTGCAAGCCCATCTCGACGATGGCGTGCGACTTCTCGTTGCGCATGTTGGCGACGAAGCCCACCCCGCAGGAATCGTGCTCCTTGGCGGGGTCATAAAGCCCTTGCGCCTGCGGAAGAGCGGGGTCGCGGCCGAGCGGCTGCGGTCCGGCTTCAGCGAAGTGCTCGGCGGCTTTCGTCATTTTGGCGTCTCCTCGACAGGACGGCGCGCCTTTTTCTGCGCCCCTCCCGCCCGCTCATCGAACCATAAAACTGTCGTAGGCGTGACCGAAATCGTCACAGCCCGACTCTCGCATCCCCCGCACGCAGATCCGCAACGTGGATTGCGAACTCGCGTCCTCGTCTCGCGTTCGGACGCAAGGCAAGGGACGCACCGCTTTGCGAGCCCTCTCATTTACGTTGGCCGCGGCGCGTGTCGAGCGGCGACCATGAAAATGAAACAGAGCTTCCAAAAGCGAGCGACGCCTTAAGGTCAGCAACGCTGACATATCTTCGGGCTGAATTACTGCCAGATTTACGCTGAAGTGACAAGCAATCGCTTGGGCTTTGAGCGCATGCCGGTCCAACGCTCGCCGCAATGTTGTCAGAGCATCCGCGCCGACGAGAGGGCTGGACAGGGAACAAACAATGCGGTCATTCAAGGGGAAAGCGATTTTGCCGTTCGCGTTGGCGCTGGCGGCAAGCGCCGCCGTTCCGCAGCACGCCTGCGCGCAGTTTTTCTTTCGGCCGTTCGCCTATAGCTACCGCCAGCAAATTCCCCCAGAAGAGCCAGGTTTCGCCTCCCGTCGGGCGGTCGCCTCGATTCTGGGACGAGAGGGCTATCGACTCGTTGGGCCGCTCGGCCGTCGCGGCGAGCAGATCGTCGCCACCGGCGTCAGTCGCCGGGAGGGTGACATGCGCTTCATCATCGACCCCTATGAGGGCCGTATTTTGCGCGCGGTCAGACTTGGCCCTCCGCCGATGTATGATCGGGGACCGCGCTATGGCGGCGATTACGGTCCCTCCGGCGGCGACGCTTATGGGACGCCCCCCTCGACGGGCGGCGCTCCATACCCGCCGCAGGGCGCCGGCGCTTCCGGGGCGGTTGGCCCGGCCGATCGTGGACGCCAACAGCCCGGCGGCGCAGCTTTGGCCGATAAGGCGCCGAACAGCCAGCGCGCTCGGGCGACTCAGAAAAGCGCGGCGTCGAAGAGTTCGCGCGCAGTCGCCCCAACGACGAAACCCATAGCGCCCTCCGAGGCGCCGATGGCGATCGCGCCTGCAGCCCTCCCCACCCCGGCGCCGTCCGCGGCTACGTCGATCGAGCCCAAGACTGCGCCGTCCGCAGCCCGGTCGCAGGAGCCGCAACCCAATGCTCAGAGCGCCAGGACGCCATCCGCGTCGGGCGCTGAGACGCCGCCCGCGTCGAGCCCTGAACAGAAGAGCTCCGATTTAACGGTTACGCCTTCGGCCGCGACGGCCAATACCAGCGGCGACAAGCCAGCCAACTTGGCTCCGTCAGAGCCGAAGTCCGACGAAGCCAGCGTCCCTGCGCCGGCGCAAGCGGTCCCGGCGCCGCAGCCGACAGCGGAAAGCTCTGCTAAGCCAGCGCCGACCTCTGCTGAAAAGGCGCCGGACTCCGGCGCTGCTCCTTCGGCGCAGGCCGCCAAGGAAACGCCCGCCGGCAGGCCGGCGGATTCGGCGTCCGGCGAGACGAAAGCCGACCCCGCCAGCGCGCCGCAAGCGCAAGCGACGCAGCCGCCGCCGAAAGACCCTGAGAGCGCTCCGCCGGCGCCGGTCTCGGCTGACAATGCGCCGAGCGCCGCGCCTCCAGCGGAGCAAACGGCCCAAAATCCAGCCGCCCCGTCGGCCAGCGTGTCCACGCCTGCGAAGCGCGCAGCGGCCGTCCGCGCCGCCGGAGGCTCCTCGCGCCGGGCGATCGTCCCGCCATCAGGCGCGAGCGGCACGACTGTTGTGACCCCGACGGCCTCGGCGCCGCCAGCTTCCGCCCCGACGGGCTCAGCGACGGCGAAGACGCCCGACAGCGCCGCAAAGCCAAAAGCCGGCGGATAACAAAAGAGGCGCCCCGAAAGGGCGCCCCTGACCTTTCCTTTGAATTTTCCGCCGTTACGCAGCCTTTGATTCAACGATGGTCGCGGACGGCGTCGTCACGCCGATGTCAATGCGGCGTGGCTTCTGCGCCTCCGGAATCTCGCGCACGAGGTCGACGTGCAGCAAGCCGTTGACGAGGCTGGCGCCTGTGACGACCACATGGTCGGCAAGCTGGAACCGACGCTCAAAGGCCCGCGCGGCAATGCCCTGATGCAGGACCTCGCGGCCCTCCGCAGGCTGCGCCGGCTCTTTCGAGCCTTTGATGGCCAAGGTGTTTTCCTTGGTCTCGACGGACAGTTCCTCGCGCGAGAAGCCGGCGACCGCAAGCGTCACGCGATAGGCGTTCTCGCCGGTGCGCTCGATATTGTAAGGCGGGTAGCTTTGGGACGTCTCGAAGCCGCTGGCCTGATCGAGCAGGTTGAACAGACGGTCGAAGCCGACGGTCTGGCGGTACAGCGGAGAGAGATCGAACTGACGCATGACATATCCTCCAGTTGAGCGACATGCGGCGCGCTAGCGTTATCGCGCCGCGCCTCTTAGCGCGTCCGTTACGGCCCGCGCTGGCAACGATTTAAGAAGCGCTGCGGCGTCGTTCAAGAGGCGCCGGCGACGCGGATAACAGCGTCTCCGTCGGCAGCGGATGGCGCTCCGGCGCGCGGAAGGGAGATTCCAGAGCAAGCACGAGCTTGACCAGATCCGCCTGGCGGGTCGCGCCGGTCTTCTGGAAAATGCTTTTCAGATAACCTTTGACAGTTCCCTCGCTCAGACCAAGCGCGCGCGCGGTGGCCGGGACGCCGCCCACTTCAGCGATGGCGAGCAGCACCGAACTCTCGCGGGCGGTGAGGCCGAACACGCCCGCGGCGACTGCTCCACCCTCGCTGGAGTTGAGCGCGAGCCTGCGCAAAAACAGCGCCGACAGTCCCTTGGACAGCGGCAGCACATGCATCACGCAGCAGCGCGACTCTCCCCGCTTCACCATGATCGCGAAGGCTTCCGCATCGACCCCGCCGATCCGGGCGAGCGCACGTTCCAAAGCCTCCTTCGCGCGCGGATCGCGCAGAGCCAGCGTATCGCCGGAGATCGCCAGCGCATCGCCTTCGCCAAGCATCTCGTCGGCGCTGCGATTCCGATGGACGATGCGCATCCTGCTGTCGACGACAAGCACAGGCGACGTCAGCTCCTCGAACAATTCGACGAGAGCCGATGTGTCCGATGCCGGCTTGTGCCGCGCGATGGCCTTGGCGAGATGCGGCAGAAGCGCGTCAAGCCGCGCCTTCGCGTCGGCGTCGGCGAGACCTGCAGCCTGATCGCGAAAGGCGACGAATAGGCAAACGCCGGTCTCGGACCGGTGAATGACTCCGCCGATCATATCGGCGAGGCCGAAGGGCGCCATCCAGCGCTGGTAGGCGCCGCTTTGATGAAGCTCGTCCAGGGAGACGAAGTCTTCCGACGAGAACGCCCGACCGACGCCAATCTCGGCTAAGACTCGCGCCTTGACCGGATCGAGTTTGCGATGATTGCGCAGATATTCGACGATCCAGGCTTTCTCGGCGCGCGTCGAATGCTTGAGCTCCAACAGCGCCGAACAACGGTCTTCGAACAGCAGCGCTGCAAAGCGCACATTTAGCAAACGCGCGATCTCGTCGAGCGCATGGGGCCAGTGCTGGGCTTCGTCGGCTGCGGCTTTGATGGCCGCGATGACGCGCGCATCCGCATCGTTCGTCGAGGTCATGTCTTCACCCGGTGCGACCTCTCGCCACGCCTTCGCAAGGCCGGTCGTCGCGATGGCGCTTCCCGCCAGCGAAACGTCACACTGCCCTGGAGCCCTAGAAGAATCGGTAGAAACACTAGGGCGCCAACCGCTCGCACCTTAGCTTCTGTGTTGCGCAACTGCAACAATGACAAGAATTTACGTGAATGCCGAGCGTCACCCTCCCGATCGGGGGGAAACGGAAGAAAACGTAGCGGCTAAGTTACACGAAATGAATCGGCGTAGCGGCATGTCACCTCCGGCTTCAACGAAGACAGCAAAGACGAACGCAAGGCGGAAAGACCTGCGCGCCTTTCTTGCTGCGACGATTTTCGTCGTTTCGGCGTTGTTGCAGGCGACGATCGCGCCGCAGGCGGCCCTGTCGGCGACGCAAGAGTTCTGCGTCACGAGTCACGCCGCTGCGGACGAGACCGCGCCGAGCGGCGCGCCGACGCACGGCTGGCACGCGCACTGCGGCGCCTGCCAGATTGCCGCGGCGCCGATCCTTTCCGAAAAGCCGCCGATCGCGCGGCTCGAACAGCCGCCAATCCCGCTTGTCTATTTCGACTCATGGCCTTTCGAACCGCGAGAGCGACGCCGGCCCGGCGAAATGCGCTCGCGCGCGCCTCCCACGCTCTCCTGACGAAACAAAACACGCACCGTTTCAACCGCCGTTCGCCGGCGGATCAGGAGAACTCATCCAATGTACCGTCCCGCCCTACTGCGCAGCGCAAGCGCTTGCGCGTTGATCCTGGCCTCGCTTGCGACCGCCAAGGCCCAAGTCTCTCTTCCGCAGATCGTCGTCGGCGCCGCGCAGGGGACGCCAACCACGCCGCCGGTGGATAAGGCCAACGAGACCGTCGTCACGCAAAGAGAAATCGTGGAGGAAAAACCTCCCGAAACGGATACGGCGAAGCTTCTCGAGCATCAGCCGGGCGTGAGCGTTCAGACAGGGGGCGGCGTTTCCGGGCTCCCGGCGATCCGCGGTCTCGCCGACGATCGCCTGAAGATTGTCGTCGGCGGCGTGCAGGCCACGTCCTCCTGCGCCAATCACATGAATTCGCCGTTGAGCTACACCGATCCGAACACGATCGGCCGCGTTGAAGTCGTCACCGCGGTCTCGTCCGTCAGCAAAGGCGGCGATTCGATCGGCGGCTCTATTCTGGTCACGCCGAAATCGCCGGTCTTTGCGACGCCTGTGGTCGCGCCGGGGGTTGTCGGCCCGGGCGGCGCGCCGGTGTCGCCGATCGTCGCCGCAAGTCCCTACCCGCCTGTTCCCTATCTGCCGCTGCCGGTTCCCGGGACGCTGCGATTTGGCCCGAACAATGAAGTGCTGGCGACGGGAACAGTTTCCGCGTTCTTCCGCGGCAACAACAACGGCGTCGGCGTTTCAGCAAACATCAACATGGCCAACGACCATTGGAGCCTGCTCTACAATGGGTCCTGGCAGCGGGCGACGAACTATCACGCCGGCGGCAACGGCGACAAAGTTCTCTCAACGAGCTTCATGTCCGAGAATCACGCCGTCACGCTCGGCTACCAGAACGAAGGGCATCTGTTCACCTTCCGCGGCGCCTATCAGAACATCCCCTACCAGGGCTTTCCGAACCAACGCATGGATATGACGCGCAATCGCTCCTATTCGCTGGACGCTCTCTACAAGGGCGCCTTCGAATGGGGCACGCTGGAGGCGCGCGCCTACTGGCATCAGGTCTTCCACAAGATGGGATTCCTGGAGGATAGATTCTGGCTCAATCACCCGATGATCGCGCTCGGCCGCGACTTTGGCTATTCGGTAAAAGCGGAAATTCCATACAGCGATCAGGATCTTTTCCGCATCGGCAATGAGTTCCACGGCTATCGCCTGCAGGACTACTGGCCTTCCGATCCCACCGGTTTCACGCAGGGGTTCGCCACGCCACCCGGCAGTTTGAGCCGGCCTTTCGCGAATGTGAACATCAACGGCGGCCAGCGCAACCGATTTGGCACCTATGCCGAATGGGAGCGCCGCTGGACGACTCAGTGGTCCAGCCTGATTGGCGTGCGCAACGACATCGTCTGGATGGACACTGGTCCTGGCCAGAGCTACACGCCCTTTATCTTCCCCAACTCACCCCTGCTCGCGCGCGCGAATAATTTGGCGGTCAATATCTTCAACGCGCAAAATCGCGCGCGCATCGACATCAATTTCGACATGACTGCTCTGGCGCGCTATGAGCCGGAACCTGGCAGCCTTTACGAGTTCGGCTATTCGCGCAAAACGCGCTCGCCCAATCTCTATGAACGCTACACTTGGCCGGTCGCCGGCCCGTTCACGGCGATGTTCAACTGGTTTGGCGACGGCAATGGGTATACTGGCAACCTCAATCTGAAGCCGGAAGTGGCGCACAACGTCGCATTCACTGGCGCTTGGCGCGACATGTCCGGCGCAAACAATTGGGAAGCGCGGATTTCGCCCTTCTATACCTATGTCGAGAATTACATCGACGGCGCGAGAACCGGCGGGACCTTCAATCAGTTTCCAGTGGCGAATTCCTACATTTTCCAGATCTTGCAGTTCCGCAATTTCAATGCGGAGCTTTATGGCGTCGACGGCTCGGGCAGAGTGAAGCTGCATGAGTCGCCCGAATACGGCAGGCTGCAGGCGGTGGGCGTCGTCAGTTTCGTCTATGGACGAAATCTCGATATCGGCAATCCGCAGTATTGTCCGCCTGGCAACGGCTTGTGCTCCGTCGCGTCGTTCCTGGTCAAAAAGGGCGACGGTTTGTGGAACCTGATGCCGGCCAATGCGCGCATTGCGCTCGAGCACCAGATCGGCGGGTTGAGCATGGCCGCTGAAACGCAACTCGTCGCGCCTAAGGATCACGTGTCGGCGAACAAGGGAGAGTTCACGACCCCGGCGTATGCGCTGCTCAATCTCCGCGCCGCCTATGACTGGAGCAATATGCGCATCGACCTTGGCGTCGACAACGTCACCGATGCGCTCTACTCGCTGCCGCTTGGCGGGTTCGACTTGACGAACTATTCGCGCAATGCGTTCCTCTTCGGACGCAATGCGGGTCTTGCGAGCGTGCGCCAGGTCCCCGGAATGGGACGAAACTTCTACGCGGGCCTGACCGTAAGGTTCTGACGCAACATGCTATCTTAAAAGGCGGCGCGCCCTTGCGCCGCCTTTCCTCCGGACGTTTATGATGCGGCGACCTCTCGTTTTGACCCTTTTGCTCTGCGTTGCGCTTGCCTCGGCGCATGCCGAGATCATCGGCGCCAACGCGCCGCGCGCGGTCACCGAGGACGAGATGAAGGCCTCTCTGGGGGAGGTCGATCTCGTGGGCGCAAATGGCGCGTCGCTCGATCTGCGCGCGCTGATGGCGAACGGTCGGCCGACGCTTGTCAGCCTTTGGGCATATTGGTGTCCGAATTGTCTCGCCGAAATGAAAGGCTTCAAGGCGATCGCCGCCGCCTGCCCGGATCGTTGGAACATCGTCTTCGTCTCGGCGCGCGCAAGCGACTACCCCAAGGATCTGGCGAAGTTCAAAACCTACGGCCTGCCCTGGAAGATTTTTCGCGTCGGCGATTCTACGAAGACCGATGTCGCAAAAGCAAAGAGCGCGCGGGCCTTCTACGGCGCCACGGCCGACGGCGGCGTGGTCACCCCGCTGCACTATCTGATCGGCGCTTCCGGACGGGTGGACGCTATCGTCGACGGCAGACTGAACTTCGCCGAACCCCAACGTCTCGCCGCCTTCTGCGCCGACTGAAACGGCGCCGTTCGGCCTTGTCGCCAAAATGCATTATCTTGGCGCGAAGATTCGGCTCTGAAGCGCCGAGGAGAGCCCATGCGAGAACTTGTCGCGTCGCCCGGCAACCCAATCCCCGAGGGCGCCGCAGTTTACATCCTGAAGACACGGGATGGCCGGCGTTTGCGCGCAGCCGCATTTCCTTGCAGCGGGAGTGCGCGCGGCACGGTGGCGCTGTTTCAGGGCCACAACGAATTCATCGAAAAATATTTCGAGACAATCGAGGAGTTGCGCAGCCGCCGCCTCGACGTGGTCGCGCTCGATTGGCGTGGCCAGGCCGGCTCGGAGCGCGAACTCGCCGACCCGCGCAAGGGCCATATCGACGACTTCTCGCAGTATCAACGCGATCTGGAGGTTTTCATCTCCCAGGTGTTGAGCCAGCGGCCGCAGCCTTGGTTCGCCCTCGCACATTCGATGGGCGCGGCCATCCTGCTGGACGCGGCGCATGCAGGAAAAACGCCGTTCCAGCGTTTCGTGCTGACCGCCCCGATGATTGATCTCGCCAATCTGCGCTTTCCGCGCGGGTCGCGCTGGCTCGCTGACACGCTCGACATGTGCGGACTGGGCGGCAAGTACATCCCGGGCGGAACCGGCGCCTCTTTCATCGAGAAGCCCTTCAAGGGCAATCTCTTGACCACTGACCCGGTTCGCTTCGAACGAAACGCGGCGATACTCCGGGTAGCGCCGCAGCTCGCCATCGGCGATCCGACGATCGGCTGGGTCAACGCCGCCTTCCGTCTCATGAGGGGTTTCGAATCGCCCGACTACGCCCGAAGAATTCGCGCGACAATCCTGATGTTCGGCTGCGGGCGTGAGACGATCGTCTCTAACGCCGCCATCGAGCGTTTCGCGCAAAATCTCGACAGCGGCGTTCTCGCGATGATCCCCGGCGCCAAGCATGAACTCATGATGGAACGCGACGAGTTTCGCAGTCAGTTCTGGCGCGGCTTCGACGCTTTCATTCCGGGCGAAGCGCGCGTCTCCTAACCGCCGAGCAGCTTCAACGCCTGTTCGTGCAGCGCCGGGTCGCCCGCCGCCACGATGGCGCCGCCCAGCGCCGCCGCGCCGCCGCTCCAGTTGGTGACGACGCCCCCGGCGCCCTCGATGATCGGGATCAGCGCGACGATGTCATAGGGCTGCAAATTCGTCTCGATGACGAGGTCGACATGGCCGGCCGCAAGCGCGCAATAGGCGTAGCAGTCGCCGCCGTAGCGGGAAAGCCGCGCCGCGCGCTCAACGCGGTGAAAATGCTCGCGCAGCGCCGGGTCGATCAGCAGCGGCGAGGTCGTCATCAGCGTCGCCTGCGCGAGGTTTGGACAGTGGCGCGAGGCAATCTTGCGCGTCTCAAGAACGCCGCGCGCGCCCTCCGACCCTCGCGCCGGCCCGCGCCAATAGGCGGCCTCGCCGTCGCCGAAGAATCGCTCTCGCGTAAACGGCTGGCTCATCAGGCCGTAGCAGGGACGCCCGCGATGCGTGAGGCCGATCAGCGTGCCCCACAGCGGCAGACCGCAGATGAAGCTCTTGGTGCCGTCGATCGGATCAAGCACCCAGACATATTCGGCGTTTTCGCGTAAATGTCCGAATTCCTCGCCGTAGACGCCGTGGTCGGGGAAGGTCGCCTCGATCAGCCGCCGCATGGCGAGTTCGGCGCCGCGGTCGGCTTCCGTGACGGGATCGAACGCGCCGCCATGCGCCTTGTCGTCGGCGGCGAGCGCGGTCCTGAAGAAAGGCATGATGGCTTCCGCCGAAACGTCGGCGAGGCGCTCAACGAATTTATCGAAATCAACGGCGGTCATGCCAGCTCCAGGCCGGAGGCGTCGAGCGCCCCGGCTATTCGGCCGCCGCGCGTCGCTCGCCGCCCAAAATCTCGCTCAAGTCTTCGTGCCGCGCCACCACCGCCATGACGTCCGCAAGATCGCGGGCGACGGCGTCGAAGCGCTCGTTCTTCTGGAGCGTAGACTCGTCCATGTAAAGACCACGCGACACTTCGATCTGCAGGGCGTGCCAGCCCGCGGCGGGCTTGCCGTAATGCTCGGTGATAAAACCGCCCGCGTAGGGCCGATTGCGCATGACGTGATAGCCGCGGCCGCGCAACCGATCCTCGACAACGTCGACGAGTCCGGTGAAGGCGCTGGCGCCGTACCGGTCGCCGATGACGAAGTCGATGCGCCGCTTGTCGCCCCGCGTCGAAAGCAAGGGATCGCGCGCGCCGGTCGAAGGCATTGAATGGCAGTCGATCAGCACGGCGACGCCGAAACGCGCCGCGGCGCGCTCCATCAGGCCGCGCAAGGCCGCATGGTAGGGCTTGTAGAGGCTGTCGATGCGCCGCAGGGCTTCCTCGAGCGTGAGGCGGCTTGCATAGATCTCGCGCGCGTCGGCGACGACGCGCGGGATCGTGCCCAGTCCGGCCGCGACGCGCAGAGAACGCGTATTGGCGAAGGACGGCAAAGCGCCGTCGAAGAGCTTGGGGTCGAGTTCGTAGGGTTCGCGATTGAGATCGAGATAGGCGCGGGGAAAGCGCGCCCGCAGCAGAGGCGCTCCCATGGATGAGGCCGAGGCGAAGAGATCGTCGACATAGGCGTCTTCCGAACGGCGCAGCGTCGCCGCGTCGAGCGGCGTCGCGGCGAGAAAGCGCGCAGGATAGATCCGCCCCGAATGCGGTGAGGAAAAGACCAGCGGCGAGATGAGCGCGTCCGGCTCGATGATATCGAAGGCGCGCTCAAACTCCGGTTCGCAGCAGGGCGTCGCCGTAAAATTGGTTTCGCGCCACTCGCGCATGCCGTTGTTCATATGTTTTTCTCGTCCCCGCGCCGCCACCGCCGCCAGACTAGCGCCGCCGCGGCCGACCAGCGCTCGAAAAGGACGGTGCGTCGCGTTATACTGGGCGCTAAGTTAACGCGGCGCCACCCCGGTTTCACCTGAAATTTACGAAGCTCGGGCGATATGGCAAAAAACCCGCGAGGATGGCGATGAACGATAGACCGACCGCGAGAATTCTGCTTGCGGAAGACGACAACGACATGCGGCGCTTCCTGGTCAAGGCTTTGCAGCAGGCCGGTTTTTCCGTCACGTCATTTGACAACGGGCTTTCTGCCTACGATCAGCTTCGGGTCGAGCCCTTCGAACTCCTGCTGACCGACATCGTCATGCCCGAGATGGATGGAATCGAACTCGCCCGCCGCGCGACCGAACTCGATCCCGACATCAGGGTCATGTTCATCACCGGCTTCGCCGCCGTGGCGCTCAACCCCGACAGTCACGCGCCGCGACAGGCGAAAATCCTCTCCAAGCCGTTCCATCTGCGGGATTTGGTCACTGAGGTGCACAGAATGCTTGCGGCCTGAACGCTTTAGATCGCGCTGCATCTGAGCTTTATCGCCCAATGCAGATCACGCAGCGCGATCTAGGCGCAAGCTTCGCAGATCGCGGCGACATGGCGATCGTCCGTCCCGCAACACCCGCCCAGGATGCGTAAGCCGGGATATGTTTCGCGCAATTTCCGATATCTGCGGCCGAGATCAATCGGATCGCCGGAGTCGAGCGTCTCCGATTCGTCCAATTCGCCGTGGCTTTTCGTCGAAGCGTTGGCCTTGACGCCCAACAGCCGGTTCATCCATGGCGCGTCCGCGGAGAGCGCCTGCTCGAAATGCGTCGGATGGGCGCAGTTGATCATGTAATAGGCAGGCGCTGCGTCGGTTTCGCGATCCACCGTCTCGACCGCGTCGCGCAAGCTCCGGCCGCCAATAAGCTTGCCGTCAGTCTCCACCGTGAAGGAAATTGAGCAGGGCATGGCGAGCGCGCGGGCGGCGCGGGCGATCCCGATCGCCTCCTCGACGTAATTCAGAGTGTAGGCAGCGACCATGTCGGCGGCCGTTTGGGCGAAGGAGGCGATCTGCGGCGCGTGATAGGCTTCCGCTTCCGTGGCGCTCATGCGCCCTTCGGCGTAGCCATCTCCGCGCGGCCCGATCACGCCGGCGACGACGATCGGCGTTTGAGCCGTCTCCCAAGCCTGCCGAAGTTCGTCGAGCAGCGCGATCGATGCTTCATTGATGCGCTTCAACCCTGCCGCGTCATAGCCAAGCTTCGCGCCCCAGTCGGGATTCGCGCGCCAGGTTGGACTGTCCAGCATCAAGCCGCGTCCGTGGCGCCGCGCGATCGCGAGGTAGCGCTCGTAATAGGCGCGGAGCCGCGCCCGTCCCTCTTCACTGTCGAGCAGAACAAACGACGCGAAATGCGGCAAGTCGACGCCCTCATGGAAGATCAGCGTCGTCTCCATGCCGCCGTCGCTAACGAAGAGATCCGGCTTCAGCTGCGGCAGATCGGCTCGGTATCCGGTCATTATCTGTATTCCTCGCTTGTGGCGCCCGGCCGTTAGGGGCCAACTTGCCCATTTGCCCGCAGTGCGTTATCAGCGCCAGCAAATTCGCTTGTTTCGAACGGCCGACCCCGCGCCGCCGCGGCGTGGGTCTTCAGTCGTTTCCATCGCAAAAAGGATGCATCATTATGAAAAAGGACATCCACCCCGGATATCACATGATCAAGGTCGTGATGACCGACGGCACGGAATTTACGACCCGTTCCACCTGGGGTAAGGCGGGGGACACGATGCAGCTCGACATCGATCCGAAGACGCACCCGGCCTGGACGGGCGGGTCGACGCAACTGCTCGACCGCGGCGGACGCTTGTCGCGCTTCAACTCCCGCTTCGGAAATCTCTCTTTCGGCAAGAAATAAAAAGAGGCGGCGGTCAAACCGCCGCCTCCAGTTGGTTCGCCTGAAGGATATCACTGGGCGAAAGCGGCGCGCAGCCTCGCGATCTGCGCTTCGACCGGACTGGACAGCTGCGCCGGCGCGGCAAGAGCCGGCTCGAGCGCATGGATCAGCCGGTCAAGGTGGATGATCCGCGCCTGCAGGCGCAGCGACTGTAGCGACAGCTCGCGCAGGCGGAGCGGCAGGCGCTGGAAGAGGTCGGGGGCCGAGGCCAGCTCCTGCTCGCGAAGCTTGACGCGATGCCGATTGCTCGCCGCCTGATGGCGCGTCAGCTCGCCCTGATTCACCGCGCGCTGCAGCAACAGCCAGGACGCAATCTGCATCAGCCTTGTGGTCAGCCGCATGCTCTCAGCCGCATAGGCGAGAGCTTCGGTCCGTGGCAGTGATTTCGCGTCGAGACGTCCGTCGCCGTCGAGATAGGAGGCCGCCTCCTCCACGAGGCTCATTCCCTCGCGAAATAGAGCGCAAAAGCCCTCTGATCCCGCCAGTCTCTCGATGAAAGAGACCGGCTGCTTCTCCCCCACGCTGCCTTTGACTCGAGCCATACGAACGTTCACGCAAATGCGACGCGACTGCGTCTCTGATGGCATGAACTGTAACGCAGAGCACCGAGGGGCGCGCGCTTAGCCTTTCTTTAACCTTAACGGGCCGTCCCCGCCCCGAACGCAAAAAGAGAGCCGCAACGGCGGCTCTCAAGGCTTCTTGACAGGGAGGCATCAAGGACGAGTGGAGAAGAAGCCACTCGGAGGTCCCACCTAGGGACACATTCAGGCTGCATGATAATCGTTAATTTAAAGTTAACGCGCGCCAAGCTGCCTTTGTGTCGAGCGTTTTTGGCCAATGGAGACGAAGCGGCGGCAAAGGCGAAAAAGGGACTGGCTCCAGGGCGAAAACTGGCGCATTTGAACAAACCTCCGCAGGCGCCCCCGGGCGCCCGCCGCGCTCGAAAAGCGTTGAACCTCCCACACCCCTCCCCCTAGGCTCTCCTTAATGATTCGTTCCGCCTTGATGAATGTGATGACCGCCGCCGCTCTCAAAGCGGGGCGTGGCCTTAAGCGCGATTTCGGGGAGGTCGAGAACCTCCAAGTTTCGGTGAAGGGTCCGGGCGACTTTGTTAGCGCGGCCGACAAGCGCGCCGAGAAGACTCTGTTCGACGAGCTCTCGAAGGCGCGCCCCGGCTATGGCTTCATTCTCGAGGAAGGCGGCGTGGTCGAAGGTTCCGACAAGAGCCACCGCTGGATTATCGACCCGCTCGACGGCACGTCGAATTTCCTCCATGGCGTTCCAGTCTTCGCCATCTCTATCGGCCTGGAGCGCGAGGATCGTCTCGTCGCCGGCCTCGTCTACAATCCCGCCACCGACGACATGTTCGTCGCTGAGCTCGGCCAGGGCGCCTATTTCAACAATCGCCGCATGCGCGTCGCGGCGCGGCGTTCGCTCGGCGAGTCGATGGTGGCCTGCGGAATTCCGCCGCTAGCGCGGGTTCGCGACCATGAATCCTTCAAGCGCGAGCTTGCTGCCGGCATGGGAAAAATCGCCAATATTCGCCGCTTGGGCGCCGCCGCGCTCGATCTCGCGATGGTCGCCTGCGGGCGTTTCGACGGCTATTGGGAGCGCGGCATCAGCTCCTGGGACGTGGCGGCGGGAATCGTGCTGGTGCGTGAAGCCGGCGGCTTCGTCAGCGATTTTTCGGGCGGCGCAGATATGCTTGGCAAGGGCGAGATCTGCGCAGGCAATGAGGCGATCCACCGCCAGCTGCTCGATCTGATGAGGAAGGCATGAACGCCCCGACCGCACAGGCGTCGCTGAATCTGCGTCTGCGCGTCGACGACGACTGGCCCTTCATTCTCGACGTGTGGGTCGCCTCCTGGCGGGTCACCTATCCCGAGATCGACTTCGAGGGGCGCCGCGACTGGCTCCTACGCCGTATTCGGGAGTTGGAGGCGACCGGATCTGTGACGCTCTGCCTGTTTGACGCTCAGTCGACGCTTGCGGGCTTCGTCGTGATCAACCCGGCGGATGGCTGGCTCGATCAGATTTGCGTCGCTCCTAATCGCTTCGGCTCAGGCTTCGGCGCGTCGCTGCTGTCGGCGGCGCGAAATGTCTCGCCAAGGCTTGTTCGACTTGACGTCAATGCGGACAACGCTCGCGCCATTCGTTTTTATGAACGTGACGGATTTTCGCGCGTCGGGCGCGGCGCGAACACATTGTCCGGTCGCGAAACCGTCATGATGGAATGGCGGCCGCAGGGAGAATAACAATTCTCGCCTGGCGGGTTTTCATCGGGCGTTCGCTCCTATAATATTATTCGCGCATTCGAGTTTCGGCCGAACGATCTTGCTCTCTCGTCTCAAGACGCGCGGCGCCTGACCTTTCCCAAGCTTCGATTGACTGAGAAGAACGCAGCGATCCGCAGCGTTCCCGCTATTTTGAAAGGAAAAGCCATGCCGACAGGCGCCGTAAAGTGGTTCAACGCACAAAAGGGCTTCGGCTTCATTCAGCCGGACGCCGGCGGCCAGGACGTCTTCGTTCATATCAGCGCCGTCGAGCGTGCAGGCCTGGACAGCCTCGCTGAAGGCCAGAAGGTTTCCTACGAACTTGTCGTGGACAAGCGTAGCGGCAGGTCGTCCGCCGATAAGCTGCAGCTGCAGGACTAGACGTCGCCGTCTTGGCGCTGCTCGCCCAAATGTGCGATGCGGATCATGTTTGTCGCGCCCGGCGTGCCGAAAGGCATGCCGGCGACGATGATGACCCGGTCGCCGGGGCCGCCGAACCCCTCGCTCTCCGAATATTCGCAGGCGCGCCCGACCATGTCTTCAATGTCGACGGCGTCGCGCGTCTCCAGCGCGTGCACGCCCCAGACAAGCGCCAAGCGACGCGCGGTGTCGCGCTTTGGCGTCAGCGCGAGAATCGGCGACTGCGGCCGTTCGCGGGCGATCCGCAGCGCCGTCGTGCCGGATGACGTCCAGGCGATGATCGCCTTCGAATGAAGCGTTTGCGCCACGTCGCGCGCGGCGACGGCGATGGCGTCGGCTGAGGTTGGGTTGGGCAATTCGCCGCGCTGGGCATTGATGATCGAGCGGTAGATCGCGTCCGTTTCGACCTCTTCCGCGATCCGGCTCATGGTGGCGACGGCTTCGTGCGGATATTGCCCCGCCGCGCTTTCGGCGGACAGCATGACGGCGTCCGCGCCTTCAAAGACGGCGGTGGCGACGTCAGACACTTCGGCGCGCGTCGGCAAGGGCGACAGGATCATCGACTCGAGCATCTGCGTCGCGATGACGACCGGCTTGCCCAGCCGTCGCGCCGAACGATTGATGCGTTTTTGAAGTCCGGGGACGCGCTCAAGCGGCACTTCGACGCCAAGGTCGCCGCGCGCCACCATCAGCGCATCAGAAACCTCGATCACCTCCTCGAGCCTCGAAATCGCTTGAGGCTTCTCGATCTTCGCCATGACCATCACCCGGCCTTGCGTGATCTGCTTCACTTCAAGCACGTCTTCGGGACGCTGGACGAAGGAGATCGCAACCCAGTCGACGCGCTCTTTGAGCGCGGCGTCGAGATCGGCGCGATGCGTGTTGGTCATCGAGGTGATCGGAATTTGGGTGTAGGGCAGGCTGACGCCCTTGCGGTTCGAGAGGCGCCCCGCGACGTCGACGACGGCGTGCGCCCGCTCCGGCGACGTTTCGACGACATGCAGCCGCACGCGCCCATCGTCGATGAGGATCGAATCATTGACCTTGAGCGCCGCAAGGATCTCGGGATGCGGCAAGCGCACGCGCGTGGCGTCGCCGGGTTTAGGATCGCTGTCGAAGACGAAGACGTCGCCCTTGCGCAGATGCACGGAGCCTTCCTCGAAGGCGCCGATGCGCAGCTTCGGGCCCTGTAGGTCGACGAGCACGGCGATCGCGCGCGAGATGTCGTTCTCGATTTCGCGGATGATCCGCACATAGCTCGCGAGGCCGGCATGATCCGTGTGGCTCATGTTGATGCGGAAGACGTCCGCGCCGGCGCGCACGAGCCCCGCGATGACCGCTTTGTCGACCGTCGCCGGACCAAGGGTTGCGATAATTTTTACGCGCCGCGACCTTCTCATGATGAAGCCGTTCCTGAATTGAGTTATTGCGCGGGCGCGGCGTTGGGGTCAGTGAGCTGAACCGTCCAGCTCTTCGCGTCCCGTCCCGTGTCGATTTCGAAAAATCCGGTTCGATCAAAGCCGCGCGCGAAACAGTCCTCTCGGCCGTCGATGCGGAATTCCCGGTCACGCGTGCACATGAACGCCTTGCCCTTCCATTCGCCGCCGCGCTCGTCCATCGCGTAGACATAATAATATTGGGCGGCGAGCGGACCGCGCAGAAGCGTTTCGCAAACGCTCGGCCGAAGGTTCCACCACCCCTCCGACAACCAGTTGCGCCCGTCGGTGTAAGCGATGGCGACGCTGACGCGCGCGCTCGTGTTGTTGCACAGACGAAAATCCGCTCGGGCCGGCCCGGCGGCGCAAAACGATAGAGCGGCAACAAGAACGGCGCGATGAATCATATCTTTAGCGAGGCCTGGAGGGGGCTGAAGATAACTCGCTGACGCGCGCGAAAGCGGCGCAGCGGGCGGTCCTGCAAACCATGCTTGCGAGTCTTTGTCCACCCCGCGAGTTCCAAGTCTCGCCGCGCCGTCCGTCCCGCCGACGCGCCCGCCCTGCAATCCGCCGGAACAAAGCAATCGGGCTATTGTTTAGGACCCGTACGCGCTTGCGTCCTCGGGAGGCAGGAAAATGGAAAAGTCTGAAGTCATCACCACGTTGAATGAGCTGGCCGAAATCAGTCGCGACGGCGAGCAAGGGTTTCTGGCCGCGGCCGAAGACGTCGAAAATCCGACGCTAAAGACTGTGTTTCGAACGGCAGCCGCGCGCTGCGCCGAAGGCGCCAAGGAGCTCGAATCGAAGATCGTCAGCTTAGGCGGCGAACCTTCGAAGAGCGGCTCCATGACCGGCGCCATGCACCGTGCTTGGACAAATCTGAAGGCCGCCCTGACAAGCCGTTCGGAACAGGCGGTGCTGGAGGAGGTCGAGCGCGGCGAAGACGCCGCCAAGGACGCTTATCAGCAGGCTATCGCGCAACCCCTCCCTCCGGAGATCCGATCGATGGTCCAGCGCCAGTATCAGGGCGTGAAGGAAAATCACGACCGCGTGCGCAGCCTGCGCGACGCGGCGTAACGACCCACTTCCTTTTCGAACGAAGCTTGAAGGAAGTGACGCACGCGTCACTTCCTTCCCTGCAGCGCCCGCGCCGCGCTGAGCGCGAAATAAGTCAGGACGCCCGAGGCGCCGGCGCGCTTGAAGGCGAGTAGACTTTCGAGCATGGCGCGTTCGCCGTCGATCCAGCCGTTTTGCGCGGCGGCGGTAATCATCGCGTATTCGCCCGACACCTGATAGGCGAATGTTGGCGCGTGATAGGCGTCGACGACGCGCCGCACGATGTCGAGATACGGCATTCCTGGCTTCACCATCACCATATCGGCGCCCTGCTCGAGGTCGAGGCCCACTTCGCGTAGCGCTTCATCGGAGTTGGCGGGGTCCATCTGATAGGTGCGCTTGTCCCCTCTGAGCGTCTTGCTGGTGCCAATCGCGTCACGGAACGGTCCGTAAAACGCCGACGCATATTTCGCGGCGTAGCTCATGATCTGAACGTTCTCGAAGCCCTCGGCGTCGAGCGCGTTGCGGATCGCTTCAACGCGTCCATCCATCATATCCGAGGGCGCAATGATGTCCGCGCCTGCGCGCGCTTGGGTGACCGCCTGCCGCGCCAGCACGGCGACGGTCGCGTCGTTGACAATCTCGTCGCCGACGAGAAGGCCGTCATGCCCGTGGCTCGTGTACGGATCGAGAGCGACGTCGGTAATGAGGCCGATGCCGGGTACAGCGGCCTTGATCGCCTGGCAGGCGCGGCAGACGAGATTCTCGGGATCGAGCGCCGCGCTCGCGATCTCGTCGCGCAAGTCCGGATCCGTGTAGGGGAAGAGCGCAACAGCCGGCACGCCGAGCGCGGCCGCCTCTGCGACGGCTTCGACCGCCGCGTCGACTGAGTAACGGAACACGCCCGGCATTGAAGATACCGGCTCGCGACGAT
>JALHNR010000009.1 GCA_022843525.1 Methylocystis sp.
CGGAAACAGCCCTTCCTCCCAGCCGGGAAGATAGACGGTTTCGAACTCGAGGCCTTTGGCGCCATGCAGCGTCATGATCGACACGCGCTCTTGGTCGACGGCGCTGTCGGCCTCCATGACGAGCGACACATGTTCGAGGAAGGACTCAAGGTCGGGAAAGGCCTCCATCGCCCGAACCAGCTCTTTCAGATTGTCGAGCCGCCCGGTGGCCTCTGGCGTCTTGTCCGAACGCCACATCTCCGTGTAGCCGGATTCATCGAGCACCTGCTCGGCAAGCTCATGCTGCGGCTTTGAATCGATCAGCGTGCGCCAGCGGTCGAGATCGCCGATGAGGCCGCGCAGCGCGCCGCGGGGCTTGGGCTTCAACTCCTCGCTTTCGACAAGAACGCGCGCCGCCTGCATCAGCGGAATGGCTTCGCGCCGCGCATATTCATGCAGCATCTGCAGCGTCGCGTCGCCGAGTCCGCGTTTGGGCGTATTGATGATGCGCTCGAAGGCGAGATCGTCGGCCGGCTGCGCGACGCAGCGCAGATAGGCGAGCGCGTCGCGTATTTCGAGCCGCTCATAGAAGCGAGGGCCGCCGATGACGCGATAGGGCAGGCCGATCTCGACGAAGCGCTCTTCGAATTCGCGCATCTGAAACGAGGCGCGCACGAGAATGGCGATCTCTTCGAGCGAATGGTCCTTGCGGCTCAGCTGCTCGATGTCCTCGCCGATGCTGCGCGCTTCTTCCTGGCTGTCCCAAACGCCGGTGAGCGTCGGCTTTTCGCCCTCGCCGCCATCGGTGAACAGCGTTTTGCCGAGCCGGCCTTCATTATGCGAGATGAGATGCGAGGCGGCGGCGAGAATATGTCCCGTCGAGCGGTAGTTGCGCTCGAGGCGGATGACCTTGGCGCCGGGAAAGTCCTGTTCGAAACGCAGGATGTTCTCGACCTCGGCGCCGCGCCAGCCATAGACGCTCTGATCGTCGTCGCCGACGCAGCAGAGATTTTGTTTCCCCGGGGCCCTCTGCGAGATCAGCCGCAGCCAAAGATATTGCGCGATATTGGTGTCCTGATATTCGTCGACCAGAATATATTTGAAGCGGCGTTGATAGTCGGCGAGCACATCGGGATTGTCGCGAAAGAGCCGCAGGCTCTCCATTAAAAGATCGCCGAAGTCGACGGCGTTCAAGACCTTGAGCCGCTCCTGATAGAGCGCGTAGAGCGCCGCGCCTTTGCCGTTGGCGAAGCTCTCGGCGTCGCCGGCGGGAACCTGCGCCGGCGTCAGTCCGCGGTTCTTCCAGCCGTCGATGCGCATGGCGAGCGCGCGCGCCGGCCAGCGCTTATCGTCGATATTCTCCGCGCGCAGCACCTGCTTCAAGAGGCGGATCTGATCGTCCGTGTCGAGAATGGTGAAGTTGGGCTTCAGCCCGACGAGTTCGGCGTGACGGCGCAGGATCTTGGCGCTGATCGCGTGAAAGGTGCCGAGCCATTGCATAGCCTGCGCGCCTTCGCCGACGAGGGCTTCCACGCGCTGGCGCATCTCGCGCGCCGCCTTGTTGGTGAAGGTGACGGCGAGGATTTCATAGGCGCGGGCCTTGCCGAGCGCGAGAATGTGGCTGATGCGGGTCGTTAGCGCGCGAGTCTTGCCGGTGCCGGCGCCGGCGAGCACGAGCACCGGCCCGTCGAGCGTTTCGACGGCGGCGCGCTGCTCGGGGTTGAGCGCGTCGAGATAGCGCGGCCGTCCCGCGCTCGCCGCCGCGCGCGCGGCAAGCCCGCCCATCTGCGGCGCGTAATCGTCGATCTCGGGCGGAGGGCTCTTCATGATTCTTCAATCATATAGGAGAACGGAAGGCGAATCACTGTTTCCGCCGTTTATCGCACGCCAATCCCCCGGCCCCTCATCTCACTTCTCCCCGCAAGCGGGGAGAAGACGCGGCTGACGTTGCGCAAACCTTTGCAAAAGGAGCGCGGTCTCCATGACCCCTCTCCCCGTTCACGGGGAGAGGTGAGGTGAGGGGCTTGGGGACGTTGCACGCGCATCCAGCGCCCGCTCCAGCACGAACACCCGCAGCGCCGAAGACAGATTCGCCTCTCCGCGTCCCGCATCCACCCGCACGATGAGCGCCGCGAGCGACACGCCGTCCTGCGCGGCGATGTCCTTCAGCGCCCGCCAGAAAGCGTCTTCAAGAGAGACGCTGGTGCGATGCCCGGCGATGACGACGGAATGTTTGACGACGAGGCGCGAACTGGCGTCCTGCGCCTCGCTCACGCCTGATCGTCCGCTTCTTCCCGCTCGCGCCGATGCGCCTCGAGCCTGGCGCTTTCCAGCTGCGCCTGCGCGGAGGTCAATTCACGCTCGGATTTGGAACGCCCGAAGGCTGCGCGCTTCGCTTGCGCGGCGCCATGCTTGGCGCGGCGGTCGCGCTCTTTGCGCGCGCGCCGCAGATTGACGACATCGCCCATCAGGGCTTTTTACGGAAGGCGTCGATCGAGACGATCTTGTCGTCGCCGTCCTCCTTCGCTTCGACCGGCTTTAGCTTTCTTTGCTTATCGGCGCTTGGCGTCTTGTTAGGCTCGACTTTGGTCGGCTCTGATTTCACCGGCTCGACCTTGGCCGGCTTGAACGCCGTTACCGACTCGGGCGTTTTCGCAACAAGGCTTGGTCCTGCGGAAGGCGCGTCCTCCTCTTCGCTGTCCTCAAGCGCGTCATCGGCGCTCTCAAACCGCAGACCGAATTCGACGGCAGGATCGAAAAAGCCGGTGACGGCCGAGAACGGCACGTAGAGATGCTCGGCGACCGAGCGGAACGATAAGGTGACGCCGAAACCTTCTTCGTCGACTTCCAGATCCGAATATTGATGCTGCAGGATGATGGTCAGCTCGCTCGGCCATTGTTCGGCCAGGCGGCGCGAAATCGTGACGCCCGGCGCGTCGGTGCGGAAGCTGATGGTGAAGTGATGGTCGCCGGGCAGATAGCCGCTCTCGGCGACGTCGCCCAGCACTCTGCGCATGACGCCGCGCATGGCGTCCTGAACGAGAAGATCGTAGCGAATAATGTCTTTAGCCATTGCGTCGCGCCAGACTGCCATCCGTATGGTCGACCGGCTACCGCTTCCGACCGCCATGCCTGCCGCGCTTGCATCACGGCGGCGCGGCGCGAGAAAAATGAAGTGGAGGCTTCTGTTGCCAGGCGCCTCCTGACCCCGCCTAGAAGTGCTAACCCCTAGGGCTTAATTCCCAGTTTGGGCGCCGCATTACGCGGCGACGGCCACCGGAGCATAGTTGTCGTTGGCAACTATAAGTTTGACCCGATAACGGCGGTATCATGCCGAGCAAAAAATCACCCTTTACACCCTCGTCAATCCTATTTCGCCCCCGCCAAAACCCGCCGCCCGGACGGGCTTTGGTGGAGGCGCCGGGTACCGCCCCCGGGTCCGAATGGTTTATTACGGTGTTCGTTTATCGCCATAGCCGACGCAAGCGCCGGCAAATTGAATATAGGCGCTTGCGGGATTTTGTGAAAGGCCCCGCCGGCTGCGTCTTCAGCGCTTTTACCGAGGTGGCGGAGCCCGGACCTATTGCGCGCCGACGCGCTTCACCGCGCCAAAGCCCTTCGCGTCCATGGCGAGGTGCAGCCGGTTTTGCAGTCCGGCGTCGTCGCCCGTGACGAGCAGTCCGGCGTTTTCGGCGATCGCCTCGCAGAGCGCAGCCACCCAGGGCTCCTCGCTTTTGCCGAAATCGCTGAGCACATAAGCATGGACCAGCCCCTTATCGCCGGGGTGGCCGATGCCGAGCCGCAGCCGCTTATAGTCATTGCCGATATGCGCGGTGATCGAGCGCAGCCCGTTGTGGCCTGCGACGCCGCCGCCTGTCTTGATCCGGCATTTGGCCGGCGCGAGATCGAGTTCGTCGTGAAGAACCACGATCTCCTCGAGGCCGATCTTGTGAAAACGCGCAGCTTCGCCGACCGAACGGCCGCTCTCGTTCATATAGGTCTGCGGCTGCAGCAGCATGACCCTTTCGCCGCCGATCGCCCCTTCGCTGACGAGGCCCCGGAAGCGCGCCCGCGCTTGTGGGAAGCCGTGTCGCTTGGCGATCGCTTCGAGCGCCATAAAGCCGATATTGTGCCGGTTCTTGGCGTAGGCGCGTCCGGGATTGCCCAGTCCGACAAGGAGCAGCATGTGAGCCTCTGACATAAAAATGGCCGGGCGAACCCGGCCATTATCACGGTAAGCTTCGCAGCGCTTACTTCTTCTTTTCTTCCTTGGCGGGAGCGGCCGCAGGCGCAGCTGCCGGAGCCTCCTCGACGCCGCCGCCCGCCGGCGGCGTCAGGCTCGCGACGGTGAAATTCTTGTCGGGATTCGTCGGCTTGCAGCCCTCAGGCAGTGGAATCGCCGAAATATGCAGCGAATCATTGAAGTCCATGCCCGTCAGGTCGGCGGTAATGGCCTCCGGAATATTGTCCGCCGGCACCCACATCTCCACCGTATGGTAGACAATGTTGAGCGCGCCGCCGCGCTTGATGCCAGGGGCCGCTTCCTGGTTGATGAAATGCACCGGCACCTGCACGCGCAGCCGCGAACCCGGCTTCAGGCGCAGGAAATCAACGTGCATCGGCGTATCTTTGACGACGTCAAGCTGATAGTCGCGCGGGATGGCGCGCTCCTTCTTGCCGTCGATGTCGAGTTCGAAGATCGTCGTGAGGAAGTGCCCAGCGAAGATCAGCTGAGAGAGGCTCTTCTTCTCGAGCGAGAGCGGCTGCGGCGCTTCGCCGCCGCCATAGAGCACTGCTGGTATACGGCCCTCACGGCGAACGCTGCGGGCGGCCCCCTTGCCTGTCCCGCTGCGCACCGTGGCCGCGAGCTTCTTGGTCTCGGCCATGTCGGTGTCCTTCATGTCAAAAGAAAAGGCGCTGCTTCGCCTCCAGGGGTGTCGGAAACGCAAGCGCCGCGGCGCTTATAGGGGAGCAGGCCAGGAGAGGCAAGCGTATCGGCGAAAACCTGCGCGCCCCCCTTTCCCATCGCGGTAGGCGACTCATATGGCCGCAGATCGCTCGCCTTTTGAGCGGCAATGCGCAGCCGTGGCTTGTTCCGGCTGCCTGCAAGAGAAAGGGCTTCAACATGCGTACTCTCGTGACTTGCGTTGCGCTTCTCGGCCTCGTCGGCTTGGCGGCGACGCCGGCTCAGGCGGACCGTCGGCTCACCCGTGAGGAGAAATCAAGCCTCCGATCGGCAATGAAGGACATGGGCTGTTCCGGCGGAAAGATGGAAGTCGATAACGGGAAGTTCGAGGTCGACGACGCCAAGTGTCGGGGCAAACGTTACGACCTGACGTTCGACCAGAACTTCAAGCTGACCAACAAGGAATTCGAAGGCAGGGCAGGCCGCAACGGATATTATGGCAGTGGCCGCTACGACAGGCGCGACACGTGGCGCGACAACAAGCGCGACTCCTGGCGCGACAACAGCCGCGGCATGGATCGCTACTGAGGTCGGGACCGCCGCGCGCAGGCGCCGCTTGCCGACTCGGCGAGCGGCGCCTGCCCTGCAATAAGAATGGTGCGCGCGCCTACGGGTTCGTCTCGGGCAGATTCAGCCTGATGTGCAGTTCGCGCAGATGCTTCATCGTCACTTCCGACGGCGCGCCCATCAGCAAATCCTCGGCGCGCTGATTCATCGGGAACAGCGTCACTTCGCGCAGATTTTCCTCTTCCGCGAGCAGCATGACGATGCGATCGACGCCCGGCGCAATGCCGCCATGCGGCGGCGCGCCATATTGGAAGGCGCGATACATGCCGCCGAATTTCTCAATCAGCACATCTTCGCCATAGCCGGCGATCTCGAACGCCTTCTTCATGACGTCGGGACGATGGTTCCGAATCGCGCCGGACGATAATTCCACGCCATTGCAGACGATGTCATATTGATAGGCGAGGATGGTGAGCGGGTCCTGACCTTCCAGCGCCTCCATGCCCCCCTGCGGCATCGAGAAGGGATTGTGCGAGAAGTCGACCTTCTTCTCGTCCTCGTTCCACTCATACATGGGGAAATCGACGATCCAGCAGAATTCGAAGACGTCTTTTTTCGATACGCCGAGTTCGTCGCCGATGCGCAGCCGCGCCATGCCGGCGAGCCTTGCGGCGGCGGTCTCTTCGCCGGCCGAGAAGAACACCGCATCGCCTGCCTTCACGCCCGCCTTGGCGGCGATCGCGGCCTGCGCCTCCGCGGGAATGAATTTCGCGATCGGGCCCTTGCCCGCGAGCGCGCCGCCTTCTTCCTCAAAGATCACATAACCGAGGCCCGGCGCGCCTTCGCTGCGCGCCCAGTCGTTCAATTTGTCGAAGAAGCTGCGCGGCTGCGCGGCGGCCCCCGGCGCGGGGATGGCGCGCACGGTCTTGCCTTTGAACGCCTTGAAGCTCACGTCCTCACGGGCGAATTCCTCCGACACGTCGGCGATGAGCAGTGGGTTGCGCAGATCCGGCTTGTCGGTGCCATATTTGAGCATCGACTCGCGGAAGGAAATGCGCGGAAATTTCTGCGTGACCGCCTTGCCGTTGGCGAACTCCTCGAACAAGCCGCGCAGCACCGGCTCGATTGCGCCGAACACGTCTTCCTGCGTGACGAAGCTCATCTCGACGTCGAGCTGGTAGAATTCTCCCGGCGAGCGGTCGGCGCGCGCGTCCTCGTCGCGAAAGCAGGGCGCGATCTGGAAATAGCGGTCGAAGCCGGCGACCATGATGAGCTGTTTGAACTGTTGCGGCGCCTGCGGCAGCGCGTAGAATTTTCCCGGATGCAGGCGCGAGGGGACCAGAAAGTCGCGCGCGCCTTCGGGCGAGGAGGCGGTCAGTATCGGCGTCTGGAACTCAAAGAAGCCCGCCTGCTTCATGCGCATGCGGATCGAATCGACGATACGGCCGCGCAGCATGATGTTCTGGTGCAGCTTTTCGCGTCGCAGGTCGATGAAGCGATATTTGAGCCGCGTGTCCTCCGGATAGGGCTGGTCGCCGAAGACCGGCACCGGCAATTCGGCGGCGGCGCCCAACACCTCGATTTCGGTGACGTAAACCTCGACCTGTCCTGTCGGCATGTCGGGATTTTCGGTGCCGGCGGGGCGCTTCCGCACCTCGCCGTCGAGCCGCACCACCCATTCCGAGCGCAGTTTCTCCGCCTGCGCGAAGGCGGGCGAATCGGGATCGACGACGCATTGCGTCAGCCCGTAGTGATCGCGCAGATCGATGAACAGCACGCCGCCGTGATCGCGGATGCGATGGCACCAGCCGGAGAGACGGATTTTTTCGCCGACGAGCGCTTCGTTTGGTTCTCCACAATTATGCGAACGGTAGCGATGCATTTTATCTCTCTGGAGGCGGTAAGGCGCCGGCGCGCGAAACCCAGCGTTTCGCGCGGACAAGCACACGGGCGCGCGGAATTTGTCAAGCGCACGATGGAGAATGCTACGGACATTCTATCCGAGCACCGTCAGTGCGATGCGCTCAATTT
Source organism: Methylocystis sp. (assembly GCA_022843525.1). Classification (GTDB taxonomy): domain Bacteria; phylum Pseudomonadota; class Alphaproteobacteria; order Rhizobiales; family Beijerinckiaceae; genus Methylocystis. The sequence continues at coordinate 7,484 of JALHNR010000009.1, forward strand.
TCTTGACAGTAAAGCTCCGCTTCGGCACTTTGAATTTGCGTTTCTCAACTTTGGGCTTTCAGATGGATAGGTATTATTTGTGGTTAGTCAAAGCCGTTGTAATTACTCTTGCTGTGTCGACGTTTGCGGGATGCGCCGTAAAGTGGAGCAAGCCGTTCTGAGTTAAGCAAGATTCAATCGCCATTTATGAAGTGATATACATGAGACGTCTTCACATAGGATTCGTGCTCCTCCTGCTGGCAGCCCTTTCAGCGTGTGGAGGAGGAAAGTGGGATATGGAGGCTTTCCCCCGCTACGATCGCGGCTTTAGACCCAGCCCCAGTCCTGGCGGCAGATGAGCGAGATCGCTGCGGGTTTGTTAAGCGACGGGGTAGGGGGCTTCCGCCAACGACGACCGCCGATGCTCGAGCGCGGCGACCAGCGCGTTGGCGCAGGATGCGGATACGTCCTACTGTAACCGCTCATTTCCTGAAAAACGCTTCCGCCGCCGCGTTCGCCGCCTGTTTGGCCGCGCGGGCGTCCTCGAGCCGGGCGATCTCCTGCCGCAGTCGCGCGATGCGTTCATCGAGTTCGGCGACGGACAGAAGATCGAGCGGTTGGCCGATCTCGAAAGCCGCGGGACGCGGCGCGTCATCCTGTTCGCTTTTCATCACCGCGCGACCTCGGCTGGATTTCTTCGCTCGCTGGCCAAAATAGCGCTCCAGGAGTCATGCGCCAACTTGTGGACGCGCGTCATTTGAGCGTAACTTCCGGCGCGCTTGATGATCCGCGCAGGCGGGGCGTCGGCGGCCGCCCAGGCGCGGCCGGAAGCGCCAAGACCGCCAAGGCGCAGCGCGTGCCGCGCCCGCCTCTCTCGCCGGACGAAATAGGTATGACCAAGTGGGTGTATAGTTTCAGCGCCGGTCGGTCCGAAGGATCGGCGTCGATGAAAGAGCTTTTGGGCGGCAAGGGAGCCAATCTGGCTGAAATGGCCGCCCTCGGACTGCCAGTGCCGCCCGGCTTCACCATCACCACCGAGGTCTGCGCCTATTTTTACGCCAACGGCAAGACCTTTCCCGCCGATCTCGCCGGGCAGGTCAACGCCGCGCTTGCCGATATCGGCCGCGTCGCCGGGCACGCCTTCGAAGACAAGCAGCAGCCGCTGCTCGTCTCGGTGCGTTCGGGCGCCCGCGCCTCAATGCCCGGGATGATGGACACGGTGCTCAATCTCGGTCTCAACGATGAGACCGTGGAAGCGATCGCGCACAACTCCGGCGATGAACGCTTCGCCTGGGACTGCTACCGACGCTTCATCGAAATGTATTCTAGCGTCGTGCTCGGCGTCGAACATCACGAGTTCGAGGAAGCGCTGGAGAGAATCAAGGAGAGCAAGGGCTTCGCGCTCGATACGCAGCTGACCGCCGATGATTGGCGTAAGGTCGCCGCGCAATATAAGGCGATCGTCGAACAGGCCGCCGGCAAGAGCTTCCCACAGGATCCGCGCGAGCAATTGTGGGGTGCGATCAAGGCGGTGTTTTCATCCTGGATGAACAATCGCGCCATCGTCTATCGCGGCCTGCACAACATCCCCGAAAGCTGGGGGACCGCAGTCAATATTCAGGCGATGGTGTTTGGCAATATGGGCGCGCAATCGGCGACCGGCGTCGCCTTCACGCGCAACCCTTCGACCGGCGTGCGCGAGCTCTATGGCGAATATCTGATCAATGCGCAGGGCGAAGACGTCGTCGCCGGCATTCGCACGCCGCAACCGATCGCCCAGTCAGCAAGCCACGCCTCCGGCTTCGAGAAGATTTCGCTCGAAGCGGCGATGCCGGCGGTCTTCGCCGAATTCAAGGGCTACGCCGACAAGCTCGAACGCCACTTCCGCGACATGCAGGACATGGAGTTTACGGTCGAACGCGGGAAATTATGGATGCTGCAGACGCGCGCCGGCAAACGCACCGCGCGCGCGGCGCTTAAGCTCGCCGTCGACATGGCCCGCGAAGGCCTCATCGGCAAGGATGAGGCGATCACGCGCGTCGAGCCGCAGTCGCTCGAACAATTGCTGCATCCGACGATCGATCCCGCGGCGAAGCGCAATATTCTCGCCACGGGTCTCCCCGCCTCGCCGGGCGCGGCTGTCGGCGAAATCGTCTTCGATCCGGAAGAAGCCGCCAAGCTCGCCTCGAACGGACGCAAGATCATTCTCGTGCGCATCGAGACGAGTCCTGAAGACATCACCGGCATGCATGGGGCGGAAGGCATTCTCACCGCGCGCGGCGGCATGACCTCGCACGCCGCCGTCGTGGCGCGCGGCATGGGCAAGCCCTGCGTCACCGGCGCCGGCGCGCTGCGCATCGATTATGAGGACCAGAGCTTTACCGTCGCCGGCAAGCGTTTCGGCAAAGGCGACCGCATCACCATCGACGGCTCCGCCGGGCAGGTGATCGCCGGCGAAGTGAAGATGCAGCGGCCGGAGCTCACCGGCGAATTCGCCGTGCTGATGTCCTGGGCGGACCAGAAGCGGCGGCTCAAGATTCGCGCCAACGCCGAAACGCCGTCCGATGCGCGCGCCGCCCGCCGTTTCGGCGCCGAGGGCATCGGCCTCGCGCGCACCGAGCACATGTTTTTCGAAGGCGAGCGCATCGTCGCGGTGCGCGAGATGATCCTCGCCGACGACGCCGAGGGCCGCCGCCTCGCGCTGGCGAAGCTGCTGCCGATGCAGCGCGAAGACTTTAAGCAGCTGTTCGAGATCATGTCGGGCCTGCCAGTCACGATCCGTCTGCTCGATCCGCCGCTGCACGAATTCCTGCCGCATTCGGATTCGGAGATCGCCGCCGTGGCGAAGGCGATGGGCGCCGATCCGGTGAAACTGCGCCGCCGCGCCGCGCAGCTTTCCGAATTCAATCCGATGCTCGGCTTTCGCGGCGTGCGGCTCGCGGTGATCTTCCCCGAGATCGTCGACATGCAGGCGCGCGCGATTTTCGAGGCGGCGATCGAAGCCAGTCTTTCGACGGGCGAACCGGTCGACATCGAGATCATGGCGCCGCTCGTCTTCACACGCGCGGAGCTCGATCTCGTCAAGGCGCGCGTCGCCGAAATGGCGAAGCTCGTCGAGGGCGAGACCGGGATCAGGCCGAATTACCACGTCGGCACCATGATCGAACTGCCGCGCGCGGCGCTGCGCGCCGGCGACATCGCCCCGTCAGCGGATTTCTTCTCCTTCGGCACCAACGACCTGACGCAAACGACGCTCGGCATTTCGCGCGACGATTCGGGCTCCTTCCTCAACACCTATGTCGAAAAGGGGCTGCTGCCGGCCGACCCCTTCGTGACGATCGATCAGGAAGGCGTCGGCGAACTCGTCGAGCTCGGCTGCAAACGCGCCCGCGCCGCAAATCCGACGATTACGCTCGGCGTCTGCGGCGAGCATGGCGGCGATCCGGTTTCCGTCGCCTTCTTCGACAAGATCGGCTTCGACTATGTGTCCTGTTCGCCGTTCCGCGTGCCGATCGCGCGGCTCGCCGCCGCCCAGGCGGCGCTCGGCGAGAAGGCGTCGAGCACGGCGTGATCCTGCTCGAAGAGCAGCGCTAACGAAACGCGTCTCGCCGGCTCGTCATGGCCGGGCTTGTCCCGGCCATCCACGGCGTGGATGCCCGCGAGAAGCGCGGGCATCACGCAGGAGAGACGTGGCTCACGCGCTCTCCAGTTCCTGCTCACGGTGATTCATCTCGAAGCGGCGCACGATCAGCCGCACGAGATAAAGGCCGAATTCGGGGTTTTGAAAATAGAGCTGTTCGAACTGCTCATAGGTGATGACGAGCAGACTGACGTCGCTCTTGCAGCGCGCCGTCGCGGTGCGATTGCCGTTGGTCGTAAATAGCGCCATCTCGCCGAAAATGGCGCCAGGCGAGAGAAGCGCGCCGCGTTCGACGATTTCGACATTTCCTTCGACGACGACGAAGGCCTCGTCGGCTGCGTCGCCCTTCATGAAGACCGCTTCGCCGCGTCGCAGCGTGCGCGGATGCATGAAGGGCTTCAGCCATTCGATGTTCAGGTCGCTGCCGTTGGCTTCGCGCACGCTGGAGATGAGCTTGCGCATTTCGCGCATGCGGGTGAAATTGAGCGGCAGGTTGATCGCATGTTTGGCGATCGTCGGCGGGCTGGCGATGATGAGCCCCAAGGTCACGCCGAGCACATTGCCCAGCATCGCCGTGATGCGTAGCGGGATCATCCGCTTCATGTAAGCGGCGCCGACGACTGTGGACGCTTCCGCCCAGGCGAGCGCCGTCAGCGCCGCCCCGCCGACCGTCTTTCCCGTATCCGACGCGGCCCAGCTCATTAGCGTATCGATCAGTTCCGACATCTCAGTTTCCATCCTTACGCCGCGCTTAACCTTTGCGCGCAATCAAGACAAGCGTTCAAAAAAGCGTGCGGGACTAGACTTTCCCATGCGCTTTCGCACATTCGCTCCATGCGACAAACGAGCCGAATCCTGCGGATCGAGACATCCGGGCGCGGATTTTACGAATTTACCGAGACCGTCCGCGACTTTGCGCGCGCTGCGCGCATGACGCAGGGGCTGGCGACGGCGTTCTGTCGCCATACGTCCGCGTCGCTGCTCATTCAGGAAAACGCTGATCCCACCGTGCTGCGCGATCTCGAAGCCGTCTTCGCGCGGCTCGCGCCCGAAGGCGCGGATTACGCCCATGATACGGAAGGCGCCGACGACATGCCGGCGCATATCCGCGCCGCGCTGACTCAGACGCAGCTCTCGATTCCCCTCATTGGCGGCGCGCTGGCGCTTGGAACTTGGCAGGGCGTTTTTCTTTTCGAGCACCGCCGGCGGCCGCACCGGCGCGAGGTCGCGCTGCATCTGATCGGCGAATGATCGCGCTGTTGCGTCATTCTGGCACGATCGCGGCGCCGCGCCGGCAACGGTTCCGCAAGGCTAATGAACGATAAGATTTTACGAAGGATCGCATCCGGGGCGGAGCGACGCAAATCGCGGCGCCTTGCCAGACGCGCCGTCGCACATGGGTCAGTCTATGCGTCGTCAGTCGAGAACGCGTTTCGTGCGCAGAGGGGTTGCGCCCTGGGTCTTCAGCGTAACGGCGCCCTGGGCGCTCGGCGTCGGCATGCTGGTCTCCTTCACCGCGGCCGCCGGGCAGGACCCCGTCGCCGACTGGCGCGTTTCTCCGCTCGCGGCGCGCGCGCCTGGGGCGCTGACGCTCGGCTTCAGCGAGGCGGCGAGCGGCGATTACGGGTTCTATGGCCAAACGCGCGCCCAAATTCAGCAGGCGCGCCTTATCGTCGGCAGCCCGGAGCAGGGCGCAGTTCCCGACGAGCGCGAGCCGCATGTCGAACTCAAGCCCGACGTGAAGCATTTTCCCCAGGTCGATCGGCGGCATAAGGGCGATCCGGTGGTGGCCATGCGGCCCGGTTTTGAGACCCGCCGGCCGCAGCCGGCGAATCTGGGGCTGAGCGAATCGCCGCCGCTTTCCTTTGGCCTTGAGGGCAAGTCGACGCGGCCGACCGCGACGCCGCTTGCGCCTCGCGGCAAAACCCCCGGCGACGAAGCGCTCGAAGAGGCTGATGCGGGCTCCGCGCCGGAGCCGGCGACGACTCAAAAATCGATGGCGGCCGCCTCGCCGGCGCAAAGTTCGTCGATCTCGACGCCGACGGGGGCCGACGCGCCCCGCGACCTCGGGCGGGAGGCGCAGACCGAACGCGCCCTTCATGGCGCATCCCCGCAGACGCCGCGCGCCGTCGCGCTGGGCTCCTCGACGCCGGCGCAGCCGGACGCCGTGCCCATCGAAGTGTCGTCCTTCCCCGGCGCGACGCTGGCGCTGTCGACGCCAGGCCAGGCGTTGAGCGCGTCACGTCCGGATTATGCCGCTTCGATCGATCCGGAAAAGCTTGGCCGCGAGGCTCGCTGTCTGGCGGAAGCGGTCTATTTCGAGGCCCGCAGCGAGCCCGAGGCCGGGCAGGCGGCGGTCGCGCAGGTCGTGCTCAACCGCGTCCAGAGCGGGCTTTATCCCGCAAGCGTCTGCGGCGTCGTCTATCAGAACAGGCATCGCTATCGCGGCTGCCAATTCTCCTTCGCCTGCGAGGGCAAGTCGCTCCGCATCACCGAAGGCGACGCCTGGGAACAGGCGGTGCGCGTCGCCAAGGAGGTCATGGTCGGTCGAACCTACATTTCCGACGTCGGCCGGTCGACGCATTATCACGCCAATTACGCCCATCCGCGCTGGGCCCGCGCGCTCAGAAAGATGGACGTCATCGGCAGGCATATTTTCTACCGGCTGAAGCCGGGGCAGACGTAGGGTCAACCGACAAGCCGCGCGCGAACGAGCCCGCGCACCGAATTGCCGAGAAAAAACTCGGAGCGCGAAATGTCTTCAAGCCGCAGGATCGACTCGCACGCGCGCCCTTGCGCGATGAGCGCGGCGCGCAGCGTTCCCGGCAGCAGGCCGCAGGAGAGCGGCGGGGTCAGCAAAATGTCGCCCTGAGGCGCGAAGAGGTTGCAGCGCGCCGCTTCGCAAAGCTCGTCGCGCTCATTTTGAAAGAGAACTTCATCGGCCTCGCAGCGCTGCGCCGCATCAGTGAGCGCGTCTTCATAAAGCGCGCGCCGCGTCGTCTTGTGCCGCAACAGCGGATCCGCGGAGGAAAAGCGCCGCTTTGCGACGGCGACGCGCCAGACGGTATCGCTCGGAATCGGCTCGATCGGCGTGACGCTGGTGTTGATCGTTCCGTCGCGGGCAAGAACCAACCGCACGCGAAGGCGCCCGCTCGACGCCCCCGCGACAGCAACGTTCAGCGCGTCGCGGATACGCGCCTCGTCATGGGCGAAGCCGAGCACGGCGCTCGAGGCCGCAAGCCGCGCGAGATGTTCCGGCAAGAGTCCAAAGCCCTCGTCGCACGTCCACAGCAGCGTTTCGATCAGCCCGAAGTCGCTCTCGCGCCGGTCAGAAAGCGCGCCTTGATCAGACATTCCTCATACTCTTCGCGCGCGCGGGAATCAGCGACGACGGCGGAGCCGACATTGCAAACGAGGTCGCCTTCCGGAAAAATGGTCAGCGTGCGGATCGCGACGTTGAAACGAATGTCGCCATCTGGCGCGATGACGCCGAGCGCCCCGCAATAGACGCCGCGCGCCGCGCATTCGAGATCGCGAATGATCTCCATCGCCCGGATCTTGGGCGCGCCGGTCACCGAGCCGCACGGGAAAAGCCCAGTGAACAGATCCTTCAGCGTCACGTCGTCGCGCAGCCGCGCCTCGATGCCCGACGTCATCTGATGCAGCGTCGGATAGGTCTGGATGGTGAAAAGATCCGTCACTTTCACCGTGCCGACGACGGCGAGGCGCGAGAGATCGTTTCGAAGCAGATCGACGATCATCAGATTTTCGGCGCGCGATTTTTCGTCTTCGACGAGATATTGCGCGCGCGCCATGTCTTCGGTCGGCATCACGCCGCGCTGCGCGGTGCCTTTCATCGGGCGGGCGCGAATGTCGCGATCCTGCGCCTCGAAGAAGACTTCCGGCGAGAGTGACACGACGGTTTCGGCTTCCAGCGCGACGACGCCGCCATAAGCGACCGGCTGGCGCTTGCGCAGACCGCGATAAAGCGACAGCGCATCGCCGTCATAGCGTCCGTACAGCGGGAAGGTGAGATTGATCTGATAAACGTCGCCGGCGAAAATATAGTCTCGGCACGTGTTGAATCGTTGCGTGTACTCCTCCTGAGTCCAGGCAGGGGAAAGCGGAATGTTCGGCGCCGCGCTCTCAGCGGGCGGCAGCGACCAGGGACGCGGCGCCCGAAACGCGCCGAAGAGGAGCAGCGGCGTCTGCGCGTCGGGCGTCACTTGAGCGGCGAATCTGGGCTCCAGCGCATAGCCGAGCTCGTAGCCGGCGTAGCCGGCGAGATAGAGGCCGCGCCTTGTCGCCGCCTCCATGCGTTCGAACGCCGCCGCGACGTCTGTCGCCGCACGCGCGACGATGATCTCCTCCGGCTCCTCGAACAGCAGCGCCTGTCCGTCGCTGCGGCCGTCTTCGAAAACGACGTAAGGCCGCGCCGGCGCGTCTTTTTGCGTCTGGACGGCGGGGCGTTCGGCGGCGTCTTGCATTTTTGGCGGGGCTCGCAAAGGAACGGGATGTTACATCAGCCGGCTCCAGTTATGAAAGGTTGCACCGTCGCGCAACCTCCGATGCGCTTTGCTCTCGCTGCGCACGCGGTCTATGAGGCCTTATGTCAAAATCCCCGCCGCTCCGCTTTCTCTTCATCGGCGACGTTCTGGGCCGTTCGGGCCGCGCGGCTTTGTCGCGCTTTGTCCCCCGGCTGCGCGAAAAATGGGCGCTCGACTTCGTCGTCGCCAATGGCGAGAACGCCGCCGGAGGCTTTGGCATCACCGAAGCCATTTGCGAGGAAATGCTCGGCCTTGGCGTCGATTGCGTCACGCTCGGCAATCACGCCTTCGATCAGCGCGAGGCGCTGGTTTTCATCGAACGCCAACCGCGGCTGCTGCGCCCGATCAATTATCCGCCGGGAGCGCCGGGACGCGGCGCCGGCCTCTATACGGCGGCGCGCGGGCAGCAAGTGCTCGTCGTCAATCCGATCGGCCGGGTCTTCATGGACGCGCTCGACGATCCCTTTGCCTCCATCGAGCGCGAGCTTGGCGCCTGCCCGCTCGGCGTCGGATGCGACGCCATCTTTATCGACATGCACGCCGAGGCGTCGAGCGAGAAAATGGCGATGGCGCATTTCGTCGACGGCCGCGCATCCGTGGTGGTCGGCTCGCACACGCATACGCCGACCGCCGACGCGCAGATCCTGCCGGGAGGCACCGGCTATCAGACCGACGCGGGCATGACGGGCGATTACGACTCCGTCGTCGGCATGGACAAGGAGGAGCCGCTTCGGCGGTTCCTGCGCAAGACGCCCGGCGCGCGCTATGAGCCGGCGAATGGCGAGGCGACCTTCTGCGGCGTGGCGGCCGAAATCGGCGCCGACGGGTTGGCGACGATGATCTCGCCAGTGCGGCTCGGCGGCCGGCTGCGGGAAGAGTGGCCCCAGGAATGGGACCCGTCCTGAGCGCGCGCGACGGTTTCGCTCATCACGATCGAGATGCCGCGCGATCGACGAGCGACGCAGCAAAATGCTGGACAAGGTTGTAGAGGATGACCGGCAGCATCACTTGCGGATGCTCGGCAAGGGCCGTTGAGGCAAGCACCAGCGCCGTGCCGTTGTTATTCATGCCGAGACCGAACATCATCGAAGCTGTGTCCGCCCGAGTGGCGTCCAAGGCCCGGGCGAGACCGTAGCCAGCAGCGAACATCACGAGGCATAAGCCGCCGACGATCGCCACAATCGCCGCCAAAAAATCCAAGTCGGGGTGAGCGACGACGTTCGGCAAGGACAGCGCCGCGTTCGAATAATTGAGCAGCGCCAGGACGATCATATTCGCGATCTTCAGGTAAGGGCTCGCCGCGCCGACGCTCTTTTGTCCCACGATCCGATTGACCGCGAGTCCCAAGACCGTCGGCAGGATCACCCATGCGCCGAGAAAGGCGAATGCGCCGCCGGAGGCGAGTTCGTGCAGGTCTTCGGAATAGTCCCCGATGGTCACATAGCCCACCCCGTGCAGAACAAGCGGCGTCAGTATCGGACTGAGCAGCGTCGTCAGCAGCACGAGCGAGAGGCTGAGCGCGAGATTGCCGTTCGCATTTTGCGACCAAGCCGTCGAAGCGCCCGCGATCGGCATGGAGGCGATCAGCGCGAGCCCAACCAGGATCTGTTGAACCTCTTGGGGATTATGCCAAAACAAGAGCGTGCCGCTTATCGCGGCGATAAATGCGAGCGGCACGAGAATATTGGCCGCCAATCCGGACGCCAAGAGAGTCGGCCGGCCCAGCAGGTTTTTGATGTCGGCGGTCCGGGCGGAGAGCCCGGCGTTGAAAAGCAGGAGCGCCAACATGAGCGTCGGCGGCGAAACATGCAGTTTCACCGCGAAGAGATCGAGGGGAGCGAGTTCTACGCTGCGAATCTTCAGGCCGGCCGTTGGCCAAAGCGCGGCTGCAAAGTAAGAAGCTCCTACAATGTAGATAAAATAGTGATGGATAAAACTCGCTATTGTTTGAGCGTGACTTTTATTTTCAAGAGTCTTCATCGTGAGACTGCCGTCAGCTGGTCGAGTCAAAGTGAAACTTCGCATCTGTTTGCGCGCCGAACCGTTGCGGTCGGCGTCTGCGCGCCGGCCGCCGCCTGCATAAACTCTACCAAGAGCCGATAAGCTCGCTTAAATAGCCATCGAGCAGCGCCCCTCGGGCGCCGGTCCGGAGCGCGCGAATATGAAATGGGAAGATCTCCAGTCGTCCGAGAATATCGAGGATCGCCGCGGCGGCGGGTCGATGATGGGGGGCGGGCCCCGCGTCGGCGCAGGCGGCATTGGCCTTGGCACGATGGTTATCCTCGGATTGATCGGCTGGGCGCTCGGCGTCAATCCTGCGATTCTCATCGGCGGCGCGCAGATGATCAACAATATGCGCCAGGAGCGGGAGGTGGCATTGCCCCGCCAGGACGCGCCGCGGCAAAGCGCGCCGACCGATCAAATGGGGCGCTTCGTCGCAAAGGTGGTGGGCTCCAACGAGCAGGTCTGGTCGCAGGTGCTTCCTGAGCAAAAGGGCGTGCGCTTCCAGCCGCCACGGCTCGTTCTCTTCAACGGCTACACCCAGTCGCGCTGCGGCGCGGCGCAGTCGGCGATGGGACCGTTCTATTGTCCGCTCGACCAGCGCATCTATCTCGACACGTCCTTTTTCCGCGACATGCAGCGGCGCTTCGGCGGGGGCGGCGATTTCGCCTATGCCTATGTGATCTCCCATGAGATGGGCCATCACGTCCAAAATTTGATGGGCATTCTGCCGAAGATCCAACGGGCGCAGCAATTGGCGGGCAGCCGCTCGGAAGCCAATGCGCTTTCGGTGCGCGCGGAGCTGATGGCGGATTGCCTCGCCGGAGTCTGGGCCAATAACGCCAATAAGCAGAAGCCGATTCTCGAGGAAGGCGACATCGAACAGGCGGTCGCTTCGGCGCAGGCGATCGGCGACGACCGGCAGCAAAAAGCCACTCGCGGCTATGTGGTGCCGGATAGTTTTACGCACGGCACGGCGGCGCAGCGCGCGCAATGGCTGCTGAAAGGCTTGCGCACGGGCAGCATTGACGCCTGCAATACATTCGCGCGCTAGAGTGACCTACCCCTCGGCTATGAGACTCGGCGGGCGCGGGTCGTCAGATCGGCGCCCCGCATCTGTCGCACGAGTCGCGCCAGATCCGCGCCTTCGGCGGATGAGAGCGCGCTCTTTGGCGCAATGAGCCCGACCGGACGCGCCAGACCCGGCGCAAGACGGGTGACTAACGAATCCGGAGCCAGCCGAAGCGTTCGGGCGCGGCTGGAATCGCCATAGGCGAAGAAATCCTGCGCTTCCTCGGCAAAGCCGCGCTCCACGGCGAAACCTGCCAGCAGAAGGAGAAGGTGGTCGCGCCGCGCCGCTTTCAGCGCCTGCGCCATGCCGTCGGCGGCGTGCGGCGTTTCGATCAGCGCGCAGCCGGCTTCGTCGGCGATCCCGTCCAAGCCTCGCCCCGGCGCGGCGAGGATCAGAGCGTCGGCGATCAATCCCTGGACGCACGAGTCGACGAGCGAACCAAGGCTGCGCGCCACCGCCTCCCGGCGCAACGGCGCGCCGGGAGAGTCGAAGGCGATCAGTGCGGCGGTCAGCATGTCGATGACATAGCGGAAAGCGGGCCGCGGCGGAATGCGGCGCCGCATTCACGAGCGCGGCGTCCATCTTGTGAGCGGCGCCCATTGCGCGGGCGGCGGCCTTCGGTCACCATCGCGCCATGTTCTCCGCTTTCCCGCTCGAAATCCTGACGACAAATCAAATGGCTCGCGCCGATCGCCTGACGATCGAAAGCGGCGTCCCGGCGATGTCGCTGATGGAGAGCGCCGCCGCGGCGATCGCGCGGGCGACCAGCCAAATTCTTCAACGCACCAGCGGGCGGCGGGTCCTGGTGCTCTGCGGTCCCGGCAATAATGGCGGCGATGGCTTTGTCGCGGCGCGGCTGCTGCGCGCGCTGCGCTATAAAGTCCGCGTCGCCTCCCTGACCCCGCTCGACCAATTGCGCGGCGATGCGGCGCAAGCGGCCGCCGCTTGGCCTTGTCCAGTCACGTCCGCGCTCGACTGCAGCTTCGACGGCATCGATCTCGTGATCGACGCTCTGTTTGGGACCGGCCTCGCCCGCGATCTCGACTCGAACGCCAGCGCGCTCGTTCGCCGCCTGAACCGCTGGCGTCGCGAAAGCGGCCAGAACGTCGTCGCCGTCGATATACCAAGCGGCGTCGACGGCACGACCGGCGCGGTGCGCGGCGCGGCGGTCGAGGCCGACGCGACCGTCACCTTCTTTCGCGTGAAGACCGGCCATCTGCTGTTGCCCGGCCGTCTGCATTGCGGGGCGCTCACCTGCACACATATCGGCATTCGGCCCTCCGCGCTCGATTCGCTGGGTGTTGAAACCTTCGTCAATATGCCGCAGCTCTGGCGCGCCGCGCTGCCCCTGCCGCAAATCGAGGGCCACAAATATTCGCGCGGCCATGCGCTGGTCGTTTCGGGCGGCGCCTCCTTTACAGGCGCCGCGCGGCTTTCGGCGGCTGCCGCCTTGCGCGCCGGCGCCGGCCTCGTGACGCTCGCCAGCCCAATGGAAGCGCTGGCGGTCAACGCCAGCGCGCTCACCTCAGTCATGGTTCGTCCGGCCGACGGCGCGGAGGGCCTCGCCAAGGTTCTCTCAGACGAGCGCAAGAACGCCGTCGCCATCGGTCCGGGGCTGGGGGTGAGTGAGGAAAGCTGCGCACAGGTCGAAACGGCGCTTGCGCCGCAGGCCTATCGCCGCGCCGCCGTCCTCGACGCGGACGCCCTGTCGAGCTTCGCCGCCAATCCAGAGCGGCTGTGGCGCGCAACCCGCGCGGCGCCGGGTCCGGTGGTGATGACGCCGCACGCCGGCGAGTTCGCACGGCTCTTCGCCGCTTGCGAGAGCGATTGCGGCTGCCGCTCAAAACTCGACAAGGCGCGCGAGGCGGCGCGCGCCAGCGGCGCGGTCGTGCTTTTCAAGGGGGCGGACACGGTCGTCGCCGCGCCCGACGGACGGGCCTCGATTCTTGCTTATGCCACGCCCTGGCTTGCTACCGCAGGCTCGGGCGACGTTTTGACCGGCGTCATCGCCGGTTTGCTGGCGCAGCGCATGGACGGCTTCCTCGCGGCGTCCTGCGCCGCCTGGATGCATGCGCGCGCCGCCGAGATTTTTGGACCCGGGCTGATCGCCGATGATATCATCGCCGCCTTGCCTCAGGTGTGGCGGGAGCTCTGCGCGGCCCAACAAAAATAGGCAGCCGAATCGAGCGGCGTCCCTGGTTGTTTTACGAGCCTGGCCCCATGCGCCGATAAGCCGGCGGACACTTGTGGTGACCTCGAGACCTTCGTAGACTCGTCCTGCTTGAGCGAGGGCGCTCGACTCCGACGATAATCGCCGTAGTTCGCGCTCTTGTCCGAGCGGCTTCCGTCGCTGTCACATTGCTGTCGCAGCCAGACCGCTTTTGATGGCGATGGCCGAAAGAAAACGGGCGTGATGAAATCCTTCGAAAAACTGTTGCTTGAGAACAAAGCCTGGGCCGAGGAAGTCCGCGAGCGCGATCCCGGCTATTTCGAACGTCTCGCGGCCAATCAGAAGCCCGAATTCTTGTGGATTGGCTGCTCCGACAGCCGCGTGCCCGCCGACATCATCGTCAACGCGCTGCCGGGCGCCATTTTCGCGCACCGCAACATCGCCAATCAGGTGATCGCCACGGACTTCAACTGTCTCAGCGTCATTCAATACGCTGTGCAGGTGCTCAAAGTTCAACACGTCATCGTCTGCGGTCACTATAATTGCGGCGGCGTTCGCGCCGCCCTTGACCGACAGCGCCCCGAACTGGCGCTGCTCAATAAATGGCTGATGCATATCAAAGACGTCTATCGGATGCACAGAGAAGAGATCGACGCGCTCAACTCTCAGACGGAACGCGCCAACCGACTGGTCGAAATCAATGTGATCGAGCAGGTGATGCGTTTGTCGCAACTTTCGATTGTTCAGACCGCCTGGAAAGAGGACCAGCAGCCGATGTTGCACGGCTGGGTGTTCGGACTCGACGATGGAATCCTGCATCAGCTCATCACATTGCCGCCGGGCAGCGAGGTGGACGTCATCTATCAGCAACATGGCGGCGAGGATTTCTAACCGGCCGCGCGGCATAACGCCAACAGGGAGAATTCAGGCGTGTTTAAGAGGCATCTCGACTACTACGTCCGCTACCTCGATCATGATATTCCGGCGGGGGTCGTGGTGTTTCTCGTCGCAGTGCCGCTGTGCCTGGGCATTGCCGTCGCTTCCGGCGCGCCGCCCTTTTCCGGCGTCATTTCCGGGATTATCGGCGGGCTCGTCGTCTCTGTCCTTAGCGGTTCGCAGTTGAGCGTTTCCGGTCCTGCCGCGGGCCTGACCGTCATTGTCGCGACCGCGGTCGAAAAACTTGGCTTCGACGCCATGCTGCTTGCGGTGGCGCTGTCGGGGCTCATCCAAGTGGGAATGGGTTTTCTGCGGGCGGGCGTCATCGGCGCGTTTTTTCCGTCGGCGGTCATCAAAGGCATGCTCGCGGCGATCGGGTTGATCCTGATCATGAAGCAGTTGCCGCACGCGGTCGGCTACGACGCCGACGCGGAAGCCGACTTGTCGTTCCTCGAGGACGACAGCCACACGCATCTCTCCTTTATCTTTGACGCCTTTCGCTCTTTTTCGACGGGAGCGGTGATCGTGAGCGTCGTCTCCCTCGCGATCATGCTCCTTTGGGATACGCCCTACATCAAGAAGCATCGCTACCTTTCGCTCGCGCCAGGCGCGCTGGTCGGGGTGCTGTTTGGCGTCGCCTATAACTTCGTGGCTCAGACGCTGTTTCCCTCTTTGGCGATCGCGCCGCAGCATCTCGTCAATCTTCCGGCGATCTTTGGACCGATAGATTTCGCGCGGGAGTTCAGTTTTCCGGATTTTACGCGGCTGATCGACGTCCAGATCTATGTGACGGCCGCCACTTTAGCGCTGGTTGGCAGCCTTGAAACTCTGCTGAGTCTCGAAGCGGTCGATAAGCTCGACCCGCTCAAGCGCATCGCGCCGACCAATCAGGAGCTCAAGGCCCAAGGCGTCGGCAATTTTTTGAGCGGCATGTTGGGCGGGTTGCCGATCACTGCGGTGATCGTGCGCAGCTCCGCCAGCATCGACGCCGGCGCGCACACAAAGGTGGCGTCCTTTGTCCACGGCGTGCTGCTGTTGCTCAGCGTGATGTTCCTGGCGAGCGTGCTCAACATGATTCCGCTCGCCTGTCTTGCCGCGATTCTGCTCCTGACCGGCTACAAGCTCGCGAAGCCAAAGCTCTTCGTCCACCAATATGAGAAGGGCTTCAACCAGTTCGCGCCCTTCGCCGTGACAGTCGGCGCCATTCTTTCGACGGATCTTCTCAAAGGCATGGCGATCGGCATGGCCGTGGGCCTCTTCTTCGTGCTGCGCGCGAATTACCACTCCGCATTCACGCTCACGCGCGACGGCCGGAACTACCTGCTGCGCCTGCAAAAGGATGTGTCTTTCCTCAATAAGGCGCAGCTGCGCAACTACCTCGAGAATATCGAGGAAGACAGCTATCTGGTGATCGACGGCACGCGCGCCGGCTTTATCGATCAGGACATCATGGAGACCATTCAGGATTTCATCAAAGCGGCGAGCGATTACAATATCCGCGTGGAGCTCAAGGAAATGCGGGGCCTGGAGCCGGTCAACGGATTGGTCCCCGCAGAATAGCGCGGCGGCGAGTCACATCGACGTCAGCGCTCGGCGGGAAAAATCGCAGGCGGCGAATTCTGGGTCGAGCCTGCAGGATTTCCTGTAGGAGCGACGCGCGAAAGCAACGCTTTTCTTTGCGCCCTCGCCGTTGCGGTACGCCTGTCCGAGCATAGCGCACCCCCAAGGATCGTTTTTCTCGCAGGCGATCTGATAGCTGCGAAATTGACAGCGCTCGCTGGCCTTTGCCGACAGCGACTCGAGCGGATCGCCCTCTTCGGCGGCGTTGCGCATATGCGCGGCGCGGTTGGTGCAGCCGGAGGCCTTGCCAAGCGCACAGGCCATGGCGAACATGAGCTGCGCGTAGCGCGGCGCGATGACGCTTTCGTTCACCTGAAGCGCAAGCGCCAACCGGAAGCAGTGTTCGCCGCTGCGCTTCCCGATGCAGGCTTGATAGCATTCCTCAGGGCGGGCTGCGCAGTGATCGCGCGTGACCGCTTCATCTCCCAGGAGCAATCCGCCAAGCGAGGCTTCCTTACGGAAGACGTCCGCCGGACAGGTGCGCACGGTGGATTGCAGCGTCTTGTCGCGATCCATTTCGCCTGTTGCGCGGCGCGCGCCGTCAGCGTCGAAGGATCCTTTTTTTGCGTCGGCGATGGCTGTTCCGACTCCCAGGATCGCCGCTATCCCAATTGTTAGCACAAGGCGAATTGAGCGTCCGCGCTGGCGCATGGCGATGTTGCTCCCGTCGATCGAGGGGCGCTCGATTGTGATTCATGTCGCGCCCGATCGGCTCTGCTAACAAGAATTGGCGCTGCGGCGGATGCGGCGGCGCACGCCGCGCGATGCGAGCGCTTATGGCGCGAAGCCCTCGAAGACGATCTGATCGGCCCATTCTCGCGCCCGCGCCGCCATCTCCGGCGAGCGCACGGTCCAGGTCGTAACGGGAATCTTGAGCGCCTCGCGGAGCAGCAGCGGAATGGCGTGCGGAAGATCGCGCACGCGCCAAGACAGGAAATCCGGCAGCGTGCGCCTGTAGTGCAGAAAATGCGTGAGCTCCGCGCGCTGTGCGGTGGACAGCTGCGGCCAATCATCCGCGTCGTAATGCGCCTCGCCGACGATGCCGAGCGGCCGATGCGCGATCCCGAGCGCGGCGGCGCGCGCGCGAAGAAAGGCGATCTGATCAGGGTCGAAACTTTCGACGGCGACGGGACCGCTGTAACGCGCCAGCGCCTGCGCCGTGCGCTGCGCCGCGGTCGTGTCGCCATCGAAGGCGCTCTTGATCTCTACAATGATCGGCGTTCGCCCGCCGATCTCGGCGAGAAACTCGGAAAACCTCGGAATGGCGTCATTGGCGCCGCGCAGCCTCAGACGACTGAGCTCATCCGCGCTGCGCATCGCGACAGCCCCGGCGCTTTCGGTCAGGCGCTCGAGAGTCTCGTCGTGAAATACGACGAGTTCGCCGTCAGATGTGAGCTGCACGTCGCATTCGACGCCAAAGCCCGCGGCGATCGCCGCGTGGGCGGCCGAAATCGAATTTTCGATCACGCCCTTCGAGGGATCATGCAGTCCGCGGTGGGCGATCGGCCGCGCCGTCAGCCACGAAAAATCACGGGCGTTCACGGAAGAATCTCGAAGATTCCTTCCACTTCGACAGCCGCGTCGAGCGGCAATTGCGCGACGCCAACGGCGAAGCGCGCATGTTTGCCATTCTCGCCCAACACGGCGGCGACGAGATCGGAAGCGCCGTTAACGACCTGCGGCAGCGAAGCGAAGTCGGGCGCGCTGTTGACATAGCCGCCGAGCCGCACGGCCCGCAGCTTCGAAAGATCGCCGACGGCGGCGTTGGCTTGGGCGAGGACATTGAGCGCCGCCTGACGCGCGGCGGACTGTCCGGCCTCAAGCGAGACGCCGGCGCCGAGTTTGCCTTGATGCGCCGGGTCGACGCCATTGGCGCCGAGCGGCAGCTGTCCCGATATGAACAGCAAGGCGCCCGCGCGCACGAAAGGAACATAGTTGGCGACCGGCGCGGCCGCAGCGGGTAGAGTCAGTCCCAGCGCTTGCAGCCGCGCGAGCGGGGTGTCGGACGGTGCGGTCATAGCGCCTCCTCAAAGAGAAAGTCGTTGCTCCCAATGGAGCGCGACCCTAGTTTCCTACTCCACCCGACGCAATGGCGTCGCAGGCGCCGCCACACAGAAAGAGGTCCAATGATTTCGTCACGCGTGCTGGCCGCCGCGATCTGCGCGGCGACGCCGGTTGGCCAGGCGTTTGCCGAGCGCGCATTGCCGCTCGCCAATCATCGCGCTGTTTATGATCTGAGCCTGTTGAAATCGAGCGGCGCGAAGGCGCCGGCGCAGGCGCGCGGTCGGATCGCCTTCGACTTTTCCGGGTCGGCCTGCGAGGGCTATGTGCAGAACTTTCGCCAGATCACCGAATTGCAGCCCTCGGAAGGCGCGGCCAAGCTCTCCGACATGCGTTCGGCGACATTTGAGGGCGGCGACGGCGCGGAGTTTCGCTTCAAGGTGGAGACCAAAGTCGACAATTCGCGGACCGATGAAGTCGACGGAAAGGCCAAAAAATCCGCCGACTCCCGGCTTGCCATCGATCTTGCGAAGCCAAAGCGCACGCGACTGGAGCTGGCCGGTCCGATGCTCTTTCCGACGGAACATTTGCGCAAGATCGTGGAAACGGCCGCGACCGGCGAACAGCTGCTGGAAGCGCGGGTTTTTGATGGCACGGGCGATGGCGAAAAGGCGTTCGATACCTTGACGGTCATCGGCAAGCCGACGACCGAGCCGCCCCAGGAAAAGGCCGCGCGCGTGAATGCGCTCAACAATATCCGTCGCTGGCCGGTTGCGATTTCCTATTTCGAGCTGGGCAAGAAGGACGGGCAGCCGATTTATGTGCTGTCCTTCGACCTTTATGAAAACGGCGTCTCGCGCGCGCTGAAGCTCGACTACGGCGACTTCGTCTTGCGCGGCGACATGACGGATCTCGTCTTGCAGCCGACGCCGACCTGCAAAAAATAGCGCGGCGTTCAGCGGTTCACCGGCGGCGCAAGAGCGCTGCGATTGTGCTCGCGATGGATTGGGGCCGCCAGAAGATCGCGGCGTGGATATCGAGAGTCTGGTCCAAAAAATCCGCCGTCGGCGGAACGGCGAGCAGCGTCGCATCCTCTGGAGCGCGTTTCAGCGCCGCTTCGTCCTCGGGCATTGCGATGGCGACGCCGCTGTCCGTGGCGATCGCGCGCGTCACGTAATGCAGCAGCATGAGATTGGCGACGATCTCCTGCATCTTAGAGCGCGGATTCTTGCGGTAGACGCATCGCGGCGCGCGAATGAGATATTCGCCGCTCCTGTCGTCGGAACGCAGCATCAGCGCGACGAGACGGCCGCTTCCGGGCCAATAGCATTCGCTCTGTCGGTTGAGGCGGATGAACGCGCCTTGGAAAACCTTCGAGTCTATGTGATGCAGCTCGCATGCCCCGCGACGTTGCGCCTGCGTCGCGTCGACGTAATCGAAGCGGATCTCGGCGTTGGGCGCCAAGGGAACGCACGCGTCCCCGATCCGGCTCAGCACTGCGGCGGCGACCGCCGTTGAGGCGTCGACCGTCAGATGGTTTTCATCCTGATAATGCGCCGTCGTGGGTCCTCCCAAAAAAATCTCGTCGAGCCAGGTGGCGGGCGTCGCATAACGCGTCGCCGCGTCCGCGTAGAGCCGATGCGCGCGCCGCGTTGCGCTACGCAGCGCTTTGGAGGCCGTCGGCCGTGGGTCCAGACAGAGAAACATCAGGCGAATTCCGCGCCGGGCGCAGCAGACCGCGATCGCTTCGAGCGTATCGGCGACGAGCGTCGGGCGCAGGCAGCCGGCCGCGAAAAGCAGAATGTCGTTGAGACAATATTCGAAAATGACGACGTCCGGAGAAGCCGTCTCCTCGCGCTCCATCTTCAAAAGCGCCAGCAGACCGTAGAGCGACCCTACCGCGCCGAGAAAACGATTCTCGACCTCGTGCGCCCACGCCTGCCGTTGAAATTGGACGGCCCAGCCTTCCCGCATTCCGGCGTTGGAGCCGCCGAGCAGCAAAATTTTCATGTCCTCAAAATTTTCATGCCATGGAGATATGTTGCGCCAATGGTCGCGAGCCGCAGCCCGCTTGACGATTCTATCCGGTTCGCAAGCGAGAGGCCATAGACGGAGCTTGACAAAAAGTTTTGCCGAGCGGGCCCCTTGTCCTAATTGAGGCGATGGCGATCATGCGCGACGGAGCGAGTTCGATGTTTCCCATTCCGCAATGCGTTTTTCTCACGCGCGGCGTCGGCGTCCACCGCCATCGTCTGACGGCGTTCGAATATGCGCTGCGCGACGCCGACATCGAACAGCAGAATCTCGTAGCGGTGTCGTCCATTCTGCCGGCGGGATGCGAAATCATTCCGGTGGAGCGGGGCGTCGCGACGCTTCAGCCTGGCGAAATCACTTTCACGGTGCTTGCGCGCGCTGAGACCGAGGAGCCCGGGCGGCGCATCACGGCGAGCATCGGCCTCGCGCGGCCAAGGGAGCCGACGCTCTACGGCTATATTTCGGAACATCACGGCTATGGCATGACGGAGCGCGAGAGCGGCGATTATGCGGAAGATCTCGCGGCGACGATGCTCGCTTCGACGCTCGGGATCGAATTCGATCCTGACGCCGCCTGGAACGAGCGCAAGAAGGTCTATGAAACAAGCGAACTGATCGTTGAGAGCCTGTCCTTGACTGCGGCGGCGGAAGGCGCTCCGAACGGCGATTGGACCTGCGCGGTCGCCGCGGCGGTGTTCCGCTTCGTCAAACTCGACGGTTCGCCATGAGCGGGACGCCGACATTCGCCGCTCCGCCGACTTTCCTCGGCGTCGCCGCGCGCGTTGACGCGGCGGTTGTCGTCGCGGGCGTTCCTTTCGACATCGGCACGACGAACCGCAGCGGCGCACGCTTCGGGCCGTCGGCGATTCGTCACGCCAGTCGTAT
>JALHNR010000010.1 GCA_022843525.1 Methylocystis sp.
GATCGCAATATGGGTGATGCCGTTGGTCGCAAGCTTATCCATCACCGCGACCACCTCGCCATAAACAGCTTCCGTGTCGCCGCGGATATGAACGACGCGCGATTGGTCGTCGCCCATCATCACCTTGATGCCGTCGATCAGCGCGTCCGCTGAGAGCTCGTCCGCGCCAAGCGCGATCTTGCCTTCCTTGCCTACCGTCACAACGATCGGGTCTTTTTGGTTGATCGGCATCGCGGCGCTCGCCTGCGGCAGATTCACCTTGACGCCCTTTGCGAGCAATGGCGCCGTGATCATGAAAATGATCAGCAGCACGAGCATGACGTCGACGAGCGGCGTCACATTGATATCGGCGAGCGGCTGATAAAGGCCTTCGGTTGCGCTCTGGCGCTGGCGTGAGGGCATTCCCATTACGCGGCCTCCCGCTCACGACGCGCGCGCGTCTGATGGCCGCTGCACATCAGCAGCGCCTCGTCTTCAATGTAGTGCGCCACCTGCTGGCCGACCCGCGCGAAGGCGGCGCCGATGCGGTTGTAGCCGACCGAGGCGGGGATGGCGGCGGCAAGTCCGTAGGCCGTGGCCGCTAGCGCTTCAGCGATGCCCGGCGCGACGACCGCGAGGCTCGTGTCCTGCGACTGAGCGATGCCGGCGAAGCTCGTCATGATGCCCCACACCGTGCCGAAGAGGCCGACGAAAGGCGCGACCGATGAGATGACCGCGAGATTGGGCAGGCCGCCCTCCGCCTTGGTCAGGAACTCGCGCGCCGCCCGACTCATATGGTCGGCGATGCGCGCGCGCTTGTCGCCGATTGTTTCATCCGGCAGATCGAGCGCAAAGGCTTCGCGGCCCGCTTCGGCGACGGGCGCGAGGACGCCAACGTCTCCGCCCTGACGCGCCGAACGCGCGGATTTGGTGATGCGGGTGACGGCCACCACGCCTTCGACGATGAGCACCCACGTCCAGATCGACGCGAGCAGCAGCAGCGCCATGACGGCCTTTCCGACAGGACCGGCGTTGAGGAACATGGCGAGAGGGGAAAGCGTGTTGTAATCCATTTTCACTCACTCGTTTTATTGGGACGCGCTTGCGGCGATCGCGCAGGCGAAGCGTCAGCTTTTGTTTTATTATATCTTCGCGAGACGAGAGGCCGCAAAGCGGCGAAAGCCCGCAATCAGACTCCTGCGCGGCGCGGCCCGGAGTCTAACGCAATTCAGGTGAGATGAATTGAGGGTGGCGCGCGCGCGCCATTCGCGCCGTTCGCGGCGAAACTCTCGGGCGGCTGCGTGGCGACGCCGCAATGCCGAATTTCAGAAGGGCGCTCTGCGGGGGGCCGCAACGCCGAAGCGACGCGCTCTGGAAGAACGGCCGGCGCGGCATGGACGCTGAGGCAACAGTCCGGACAGCTATGCGTAGAATGCGTTGGCGAGCCGTCGCGCTGCGTCGCCCCCCCCTTCTGCGCGGCGGTTGCGTGCAGACTTGCAACATAAGCGGCGTGATCGCAGGCGATTCCGCCTGGGTCCGCGAATGCGTGCGCCGGCCGCGTCGCGCCCGATAAAAGAAGGGAGAACATCAGCGCGCAAACGGCCGCGACGGCGAATGCCGCGCGGAATTCCTGACGCATGGCGCGCAACTGTGACATAAATGTCTCTTAGTTGATTTTTTAACCTTTGACAACGCGCGCAGGCTTGGAATAGCTCAGTTTACCGGTTCATGTGCGATTACGGCGTCGCTAAAGTTAACCGCGTCGAATTCGCAAGGGCCCATGCGCATTCGCCAACTCTTCGCTCTCCTCGCTCTGCTTGCGCTCGTCGCGAGGCTCGTATCGCCTTGCGAGGCGATGGCGTCGAGATCCGTTGACGCGGCGAACGCGCCGATCGCCAAGTGCCATTTGCTTGCGAACACATCGCCTCTGGCGCAGGGCGGTTCCGATCAAGAGCCTCTGGACAACACGGACCGCGACGGGTGCTCTTGCGCGCTCTGCCAACTCGGCTGGAGCGCGCCGCCGCCGTCGGACGCCGTTTTTGCGATCCGCGGCGTCGAACACAATCTCGCGCCGCGGGCGCCGCCGCCGACGCTGGCCTTTGTCCCTTCGCGGCCAAACCGCAGCGCCCCGACGCGCGGGCCCCCTTCCTTCGTCTGATCTGCCGAACGTTACGACGGCGAAAGCCGTTCAGGTCAGTCGCGCCGCCTTGACCGGCGCAAGAAGGACGCATTTCATGTCTCGTCACTCGCTCCTGCGCGGCGTCTCCGCCAGCGCTCTCACCATCTTTGCGCTTTCCGATCTTTACGCGACGCCCGCCGCCGCGCAGCAATCGCTGCCGACGATTGACGTCGGCGGCCAGCATCGCGGCGCGGTCAGACGCCCGACGACCGGCGTTCCGGGCGTTGCGACAAATGTCGCGCCGGCTCCCGCTCCAGCGCCCGCGCCTGTCTCAATCTGGTCGGCGACGCTTCCCGACGGCAAGCCGGCCTTCGTTCAGCGCTGGCAATTGCCGAACACGGTCGCGAGCGTGACTCGCCGCGACATTAAAGAGAAGATCAACATCGTCGACAGCCAGGATGCGCTCAAATATGTGCCGAGCTTGTTCGTACGGAAATTGCGCGGCGGCAACGAGGGCATGATCCAGACGCGCACCTGGGGCCTGTCGTCCGCGCGCGCTCTGGTCTATGTCGACGACCTCTTGATCAGCCAGCTCATCTCGAACGGACATACCGACGGCCAGCCGCGCTGGGGGCTTATTTCGCCGGAAGAGATCGAACGCGTCGACTACCTCTACGGGCCTTATGCGGCGCAGTATCCAGGCAATTCGATCGGCGGCGTCATTAAATTCACGACGCGCATGCCGGAGCATCTGGAAGTCACCGCCAAGCAGACCGTGGCTGTGCAAGACTTTGCATGGTGGGGCGCTCAGCTCGGCCTGCCGACGACGACGACGGCGCTCACCATCGGCGACAAGATCGGCGATCTGTCCTATTTCGTCGCGCTCAATTACGCCTGGAACAACAACCAGCCGATTTCTTTCATCAACGCCGGACGCTTCTATCCCTATCCCGGCGCGATCTTCTCCCAGAACGTCTATGGCGTGCCGCAGTCGATCGTCGGCTCGGGATCGATCTCGGAGGAGAATTTCATCAACGGCAAGGTGAAGGTCGCTTACGACTTCACGCCGACGATCCGCGGCGTCTACACGCTCGGCGTGTTCAACAGCGATCGCGTGTCCTGGCCGCTGAACTACCTGTCGGGAGGCCGCAACGAAGTTTTTGGGCCGCCTTCGGGGCCCGCAGCGCTTTCTACAACGACTCTGCAGGGTTTCGGCGCGGCCAATCTGCGCTATCAGGAGACGATCCTGGTCAACTCCCTGGCGCTTAAGTCAAATACGCAGGGCGTCTTCGACTTCGAGCTTTCCGCCTCGCATTTCACCTACCCCTACAGCTCCTCGCGTTCGGCCTGGAGCGGCGTGCCCTCGACTGCGATCAATCCCTTCGGAGGTTATACGCAGACCGGTCGCGACACGATCTTCACCGGCACATATTGGACGCTTCTCGATCTGAAGGGCATTTTTCGGCCGGACGGCCCCGAAGGCATGCACGACATCAGCTTCGGCATACACGGGGATCAATATCACTCGAACAATCCGATCTGGCTCACGACGAATTGGCCAGTGGGCATGGCGTCGTCGCTGGGCGTCGTGCAATCAGTCGGCAGCGGCACGACGCGTACGCAGGCGCTCTGGGCGCAGGATGCGATTCTCCTGCGTCCCGACCTGAAACTGACTCTCGGCGTTCGCGGCGAGCATTGGCAAGCCTCCGACGGATATAATCAGACCCTCGGCGGTCTGAACGCCGCCGCCACCGGCTCCTCGGCGAGGCTCGCGACGATGTTGCCGATCTTCCAGCCCAATCTCTATTCCACGCGCGTGTCGCCGAAGGCGTCGCTGCGCTGGGAGGCGGATCCATATTGGACGATCACCGGCAATGTCGGCATGGCCAATCGCTTTCCGACGGTGCGCGAACTCTACAATCTCACCGCGACGCCCGGCGCGACGGGATTCGTCACCAATCCCAACCCCAATCTGCGTCCCGAGACCGCGCTGACCAAGGAGATCGTCTTTCAGCGCAGTCTTGGTCCGAACAGCTGGGCGCGGCTGTCGCTCTTCGATGAAGAAGCGCGCGACGCGATCATCTCCAACGCCACGATCGTTCCCGGCTCGGCTTTTCAGGCCAACGCCAACATCAACGTCGACCGCATCCGCAACACCGGCGCGGAGCTCGCCTGGCAGAAGGACAACGTCTACTACAAGGGCCTCCAACTGTTCGGCAGCGTGACATTCGTCAATTCACGGGTCATCTCGTTCAGCAGATGGCAGCCTTCGGCGCCATCTGCGACATCTCCGTTCGGAACGAGCTTCGAGTTTCCTTGGGCGACATCGGTCGCCGGCAAGAATGCGCCGGGCGTGCCCAAATGGCGCTGGAACTTCGGCGTCACCTATCGCCCGGATGACAGTTGGGCGTTCACGGTGGCGATGCGCTGGCAGGATCGCATCTGGCGCACGCTCGCCAACAACGATCTCGTGCATGGCATTTTCGGCTCGTCGGATCGCTTCTTCATGGTCGATCTGCACGCGCATTACAAATATAGCGACCGCTGGTCGTTCGACGCCGGCATCGACAATGTGAACAATTACAAATTCGCGTTGTTCCACCCCTATCCGCAGCGCACCTTCATCTTCTCAGCGAAGTATGAATATGGCACGGGCAAGAATGTGCCGGGCATTTTCTACACCGGCGACGAAGGCTGGCCAGAATTTGGCGGCTGGTTCCAGCCGGTCGCCTGGAACTGGGAGTAGAGTTTCGGTTGGAGGGGTGGGGCTTCCAAGCTGCGCTCGCTGGTGGAGCCCCACGCCGGAGTGTATCGGCGATCGGCCGGTGTTCTGGAAGGAGCATCCTCGCAGGGAAGCCTCCTTTCCATTCTGCCGACGAGGTGGTGCCAACGCTTTTAGTCAACTAACCGCCCAACTTACTGTTTAGGACCGACGCCGCGTCACTCGTTCTCGTCGCCCCCAAGCTAAATATCTTCGATAACCGATAGCATTTATTCCATAACCAACCTATTTTTTCTTGAAAAAGATTTATTATTAGATTTATTTTGATAAGTTACCTTCATGGCAGATGTTTTTCGATAATCGACGAACTGCAGCTTATCACCGGAATTTATCAGCTGCCAAACGAAGAAATTCTTTCCTATCACTCTACCATCTTTTTTGAACTTCAGGTCGTACCTGTTCGCTGCAGTTGGATCGATTAGGAAAGCAGTTTTTTCAATAGACTTTTGCATCTCGGATGCTAGTGCGAGGCGTACATCTGATGCGCTGCGCCATTTAAAAATGTATCTAAATGCGCTAGGTAATCCCGTGTCGACAATCCCCTTTATGGAAGACCTTGATTGACGAACGCGGTCAAAAATCTGCTTCAGGATCAAGCCGGCCTCTTTGCCAGGCCGGCTTGGATAAGCCGGATCGTAGAAATCCGAGGGCGGCACGTAGTTAATGGTGTAAGTACCTTCGATTTTGGAGTTTGGAAATTTGTCGAGCCGTCTTTCACATCCTTTCGCCGCAAGTAAATTCGGTTTCTTGGGCAAATCTTTAAAGAAATTAGCAAGTTCGCTAGTGGCCAATAGGCAGTTTTCTTCTTGTCCAGCAAAAAACACAAAGTCTATGTCCAGAGATTGGACTAAGTTTAAGGGTGGAGGATTCAACAAATTCGTTCTGAGCACAACCTCGGCGCGAAAATGATTCGATGCCCATTTTTTTGTAGTAGTGCAATCATACGATACAGATCGAGCCCTTTCTTCGCAGTTTGCAAGATATCTTTTCCGGTCGTATCTGTCCTGTATCAACTTTATGAACTCTGCCGCAATATACTGAGTATATTTTGGATTTAATTGAGTATCTTCTATAACCCAAATTCTTTTGGCGCCAAATTCTTCCACAAAATTAACTGCTTCTTCGGCTTGGAGGTCATCTGTGGGGACTAGGCGGATAAGAGGTGAATAAGTTCGCGAATTATCCCGTACATCCAAATCTGGATTACTTTCGATCGGCAGAATAACTGGAATTGGTGGGTCAGCAAGCATGTATTGATTTAATGCGCGAGAAGATGCTGTGCTGCTGAAATGCCCCACTACTAGTATTGTATCTTCCTTTCCAACGATTATCTTGGAAACCTTTTCAGCGTCATCGGGCGATGCATCCACGCTTACCATTTCAACCTTAACGCCGTCGATTTGTTCGTCGCTTAATGCATCTTTTATACCCCACCACGAATCCAAAACACCATTTTGCTTAAGGTCTCCTACGAAATAGATTCTGTAAGTATTCGGCCCAGTGAACCAACCTCCAACCCATGCTGCAAGTGGTCCAATTACCATCAGCGCAATCAAGGTCCCCAAGAACTGGTTGCTGAAAAAGGCGAAGAATTTTTGCAAACTGCCTCTTACTAATGAAGAAAGTTTCTGAAGCATCACTCTTCACTCCCAATGAAACACTTAAAGCCAAGCACATAAGGTAAACGCAGTCCAGGATAACGCCGATCTGAAACAATTGGTTCCTTAGTGCTCAGGCAGCGCCTTACCATAGGCGCTGCCTTGGCCAGTTGATTGCGTGATGGCGAATATGAAATTGGCCGCCGATTTAGACTCGGCAATCAAAACGCCCGGGAGAAATTCCCGGGCGTTTTGTTTTCGTGTCGTTGAAGCGGCGTTAATGCGCCAGCGATTTGACGATCGACTCGACGGTCTTCTTGGCGTCGCCGAACAGCATCATCGTGTTGGGTCTGAAGAACAGCTCGTTTTCGACGCCGGCGTATCCTGACCCCATGCCGCGTTTCAGGAACAGAACCGTCTTCGCCTTTTCGACGTCGAGGATCGGCATGCCGTAGATCGCCGACGTCTTATCGGTCTTTGCCGCCGGATTGGTCACGTCGTTGGCGCCGATGACGAAGGCCACGTCCGCCTGTCCGAATTCGGAATTGATGTCCTCAAGTTCGAACACTTCGTCATAGGGCACATTGGCCTCGGCCAGCAGCACGTTCATATGGCCCGGCATGCGGCCGGCGACCGGATGGATGGCGTATTTGATGTCGACGCCTTCCTTCTTGAGTATGTCGGCCATTTCACGCAGCGCGTGCTGCGCCTGCGCGACCGCCATGCCATAGCCCGGCACGATGATGATCTTGCCGGCGTTCTGCATGATGTAGGCGGCGTCTTCCGCCGAGCCCTGCTTGACGTTGCGCGTCTCCTTGCCGCCGGCAGGCCCCGCCACCTCGCCGCCGAAGCCGCCGAGAATGACGGAGATGAAGCTGCGGTTCATCCCCTTGCACATGATGTAGGAGAGGATCGCGCCCGACGAGCCGACAAGCGCGCCGGTGATGATCAGCGCGAGATTGCCCAGCGTGAAGCCGATGCCGGCCGCGGCCCAACCCGAATAGGAGTTGAGCATGGAGACGACCACCGGCATGTCGGCGCCGCCGATCGGAATGATCAACGTCACGCCCAGCGCGAAGGAGACGAGGATCAGCAGGAACAGCCACACGCCGCTCTGCGTGCCGACGAAGAGCGCCGTCAGCGCCAGCAGGGCGACGCCGAGCATGATGTTGATGGTATGGCGTTCCGGCAGCAGGATCGGCTTGCCGGTCATCCGCTCGGACAGCTTCAGGAAGGCGATGATCGACCCGGTGAAGGTGATCGCGCCGATCGCCGCGCCGAGCGACATTTCGACGAGGCTGCCGGCGTGAATCTCATTCGCGTCGCCGATGCCGAAAGCGCGCGGCGCAAAGAAGGCGCTGGCCGCGACAAGCACCGCCGCCAGACCGACCAGCGCGTGGAAGCCCGCGACAAGTTCAGGCATCTTCGTCATCGGAACGCGCTGGGCGATGAAAGCGCCCGCGCCGCCGCCGATGGCGACGCCGATCACGATCATCAGCAGACCGCCGAAAGAGGGGAAATGCGTCAGCAGCGTCGTCGCCACGGCGATCGCCATGCCGATCATGCCGTAGCGATTGCCCTCGCGAGAGGTGGCGGGCGAGGAGAGGCCGCGCAGCGCGAAGATGAACAGCACGCCGGCGACGAGATAGAGAAGGGCTGCGATATTGGCGCTCATGGCGTCAGCCCTTCTTCTTGTACATGGAGAGCATGCGTTCGGTGACGAGGAAGCCGCCGAAGATGTTCACGCTGGCGAGAATGACCGCGATGAAACCGAAGGCGTTCGCCCACCAGGAGCCGGAAGCCTCGGCGGCGGTCATCCCTTCAACGCCCGCCGCGAGCAGCGCGCCGACGATGATGACGGAGGAAATCGCGTTCGTGACCGACATCAGCGGCGTATGCAGCGCCGGCGTCACCGACCAGACGACGTAATAGCCGACGAACACCGCCATGGCGAAGATCGCCACGCGGAAGACGAAAGGATCAATCGCGCCGCCGGCCAGCCCGTGCGCCGCCGCCGCGGCGGCCGTATGTGCGAGTTCGTCCGAATAGTGTTGCGCCTGTTCGGCCAGATGGCGGGCGGCCTCGGCCGCCGCCTGCGCCTTCTCGAGCAATTGTTGCGTAGAGTCGGTCATCGCTTAACGCCCCTTGGTTTGATATGCGCGCAGGCGGCTATTTAAAACGCTCGTCGACAACGGCGCCGTCGCGGGTCAGCGCGGTCGCCTTCACCAGTTCGTCTTCCCAATTGATGGCGAGCTGCTTGGTGTCCTTCGAGACGAGCGTTTCGACGAAGGCCAGCAGATTTTTGGCGTAGAGGCTCGACGCCGTCGACGCCATGCGGCCGGCGAGGTTCAGCGCGCCAAGGATCTTTACGCCGTTGTCGACCACGGTTTCGCCGGGCTTGGTCAATTCGCAATTGCCGCCGCGCTCGGCCGCAAGATCGACGATGACCGAGCCAGGCCGCATGGAGCGCACCATCTCCGCCGAGATGAGCTTGGGCGCGGGTCGGCCGGGAATCAGCGCCGTGGTGATGACGATGTCCTGCTTGGCGATGTGTGAAGCGACGAGTTCGGCCTGCGCCTTCTGATATTCGGGCGACATCTCCTTGGCGTAGCCGCCGGAGGTCTCGGCCTGTTTGAACTCTTCGTTCTCGACGGCGATGAATTTTGCGCCGAGCGATTCGACCTGCTCCTTCGTCGCCGGCCGCACGTCGGTGGCGGTGACGATCGCGCCCATGCGCCGCGCCGTGGCGATCGCCTGCAGGCCGGCGACGCCGACGCCCATGATAAAAACTTTCGCCGCCGGGACGGTGCCGGCGGCGGTCATCATCATCGGAAAGGAGCGGCCATATTCGGCCATAGCGTCAATGACGGCGCGATAGCCGGCGAGATTGGCCTGGGACGACAGCACGTCCATGGTTTGCGCCCGCGTGATGCGCGGCATGAGCTCCATGGCGAAGGCGATCGCGCCGCTCTTGGCGAGATCGGCGAGCTGAGCCCCCGCGCCAAACGGATCCATGATCGCGACCACCGCGAGATTGGGTTTTGCGCCGCGAAGCTCCGCCGCCGAAGGACGGCGCACGCGCAGCGCGACGTCGGCGCCAGTCAGCGCCGCCGCCGCATCATCGGCGATCGTCGCGCCGGCGGCGGCGTAGTCGCTGTCGGAGAAGCCGGCGACGGCGCCAGCGCCGGCCTCGACCACGACGTCGGCGCCCAGCCCGATGAATTTCTTGACGGTCTCGGGTGTGGCCGCGACGCGCGGCTCGGATTTATCCGTTTCAGCCAATACGGCGATGCGCATAACGAACTCCGGTTGTAGAAAAACCGTCGCCGCCAGCGTCGCCGACAGCGGCAAAAAGCGGAGGCTCTGAACCTAGCGCGCGACGAAGAAAAACAGCAGGAGCAGCAGAACCGCGGTGCTTGCCGCGCCGATCTTCAGCAGCAACAAGAATGTGTTGTAGGTCCTTAGATGCTCGGCCCAGTCGCCGTTCGACTCCGCCGGCGTGCGCAAGCTCGCCATTTCGCTCCTCCCGATTCTTGCTGACGCGCGCGTGACCCCGCGTGCGAAGCTGATGCTAAACGAGCGGAAGCCATAGGGCAACGGCCTGAAGCTTCGGAAAGCCTGCGGCGCCCCGACGCGCAGGGCGGGCGCAGCCGAAACCGAACGCCCACCTTTCGGGAGCCTCAGGCGCGCCTCTCCGCCTGCTGGGGAACATTCCCGCATCGGCGGCGTTCCACAGCACGCCTGCGGCCTGCGGGCTTCCCCACATCGTACAAACCGGAGCGGGACGATGGGTCTCTTTTCCAAAGACATCAAGACCATCGACGATCTGTTCGTGCACACGCTGCGCGACGTCTACTATGCCGAAAACCAGATCCTGAAGGCGCTGCCCGACATGGTCGAGAAGGCCTCCGACCCGCAGCTGAGGGAAGCGTTCGAGCAGCACCTTGGCGAGACGGAAAATCAGGTGCGCCGGCTCGAGAAAGTGTTTCAGCTGCATGGCGTGGCGCCCAAGGGCGTCAACTGCCCGGCGATCGACGGCATCCTCGAAGAGGCCGACGAAATCTCCGGCGAAACCGCCGACAATGAAGTGCTGGACGCCGCCCTGATCGCGAGCGCTCAGGCCGTCGAGCATTATGAGATCACGCGTTACGGCACGCTGATCGCCTGGGCGAAGGAGCTTGGCCGCGAGGACTGCGCGCAGCTTCTGTCGGAGACGCTCGCCGAAGAAAAGAACGCAGACAAGAAACTGTCGTCGCTCGCCGAAGGACGGATCAACCGTATGGCCGCCTAACGGAGGGTCGCTAACAGGAGCAGCGGCGTCGTCCACGGGCGGCGCCGCTGATTGGAAATGAACCAGACTTCGCAGAAGCCGCTCGCCGTGGTGACCGGCGCTTCGTCCGGAATTGGCTACGAACTGGCCCGTATCTGCGCCCAGCGCGGCTTTGATCTGGTGATCGCGGCCGATCGCCCCGAAATCCATGGCGCAGCCGCGCGGTTTCGGGAGCTTGGGGCGCATGTGACCGAGGTCGAAACTGACCTCTCCACAACGGATGGCGTCGACCGGCTATGCGCCGCAGCTGATGGGCGTCCGATCGCCGCGCTTATCGCCAACGCTGGACACGGGTTAGGTCGCGGCTTTCTCGATCAAGACTTCTCGGCAGAGCGGCATGTGCTGGACACGAATGTCACGGGCACGATTTACCTGCTTCACAAGGTCGCCCGGGACATGCGGGCGCGGGGCGCCGGACGCATTCTGGTCACGGGCTCCATCGCCGGCTTCATTCCGGGGTCGTATCAGGCCGTTTACAACGCAACGAAATCTTTTCTCAACAGCTTCTGCTTCGCGCTGCGCGAGGAACTCGAAGATTCAGGCGTCACCGTCACTTGCCTGATGCCGGGAGTGACCGCGACCGATTTCTTTGAGCGCGCCGATCTGATGGACACGAAGGTCGGACGGTCTGAAAAGGCGTCCGCGCAAGAAGTGGCGATGGATGGGTTCGAGGCGATGATGCGCGGCGACGCAGAGATTATCAGCGGCTGGCGCAATAAATTGCAGGTTGCGACGGCGAACATCACCCCGGCGCAGATACTCGCGAAGAAACATGCGCAGATCACCGCGCCGGGCACGGCGGGTCAATAGCCGCTCAACGAGACTGGCACGCAAAAAAGCCCCGGATTTTCGTCCGGGGCTTTTTTTGTTCGCAGTGAACGCAGACTTTAGAAGTCCATGCCGCCCATGCCGCCGCCGCCCGGCATGGCCGGCGGGCCATCCTTCTTCGGCGCTTCGGTGATCGTCGCCTCGGTGGTGATGATCAGACCGGCGATCGACGCGGCGTCCTGCAGCGCGGTGCGCACGACCTTGGTCGGGTCGATGATGCCGAGCTTCATCAGGTCGCCATACTCGCCCTTCTGCGCGTCGAAGCCGTAGCCGTATTCGGTGGCTTCGAGCAGCTTGCCGACCACCACGGCGCCGTCGCCGCCGGCGTTGTCGACGATCTGGCGCGCCGGCGCCTGGATCGCCTTGCGGACGATGTCGACGCC
Organism: Methylocystis sp.; assembly: GCA_022843525.1. Lineage (GTDB taxonomy): Bacteria > Pseudomonadota > Alphaproteobacteria > Rhizobiales > Beijerinckiaceae > Methylocystis. The sequence continues at coordinate 12,020 of JALHNR010000010.1, forward strand.
GGTCTGCTGGTCAGGATTGCCCACCTTGACGGAGTCGAGCGCCTTGATCGCGCGCAGCAGCGCCACGCCGCCGCCAGGCGACACGCCTTCCTCGACCGCCGCGCGAGTGGCGTTGAGGGCGTCGTCGACGCGATCCTTCTTTTCTTTCACTTCGACCTCGGTCGCGCCGCCGACGCGGATCACCGCGACGCCGCCCGCGAGCTTCGCCAGACGTTCCTGCAGCTTTTCGCGGTCGTAGTCCGAGGTCGTCTCCTCGATCTGTCCTTTGATCTGGGAGATGCGCGCCTCGATGTCCTTCTTCTCGCCGGCGCCGTCGATGATCGTCGTGTTCTCCTTCTCGATGCGCACGCGCTTGGCGCGGCCGAGCATGGCGAGCGTGACATTCTCGAGCTTGATGCCGAGGTCCTCGGCGATCAGCTCGCCGCCGGTGAGGATCGCGATGTCTTCGAGCATCGCCTTGCGGCGATCGCCAAAGCCGGGCGCCTTGACGGCGGCGATCTTCAGGCCGCCGCGCAGCTTGTTGACGACGAGGGTCGCCAGCGCTTCGCCTTCGATGTCCTCAGCGACGATGAGCAGCGGCTTGCCGGTCTGCACCACCGCTTCGAGGATCGGCAGCAGCGGCTGCAGGGTCGACAGCTTCTTCTCGTGGATGAGAATGTAAGGATCGTCGAGTTCGGCGATCATCTTCTCGGCGTTGGTGATGAAATAGGGCGAGAGGTAGCCGCGATCGAACTGCATGCCTTCGACGATGTCGGTCTCGGTCTCGAGGCTCTTCGCCTCCTCGACCGTGATCACGCCTTCATTGCCGACCTTTTGCATCGCCTTGGCGATTTCCTGGCCGATGAAGTCGTCGCCATTGGCCGAAATCTTGCCGACCTGGGCGATCTCGTCGTTCGAAGTGACCTTCTTCGAATGCGCTTTGAGATCGGCGACGATGGCGTCGACGGCGAGGTCGACGCCACGCTTCAGATCCATGGGGTTGAGGCCGGCGGCGACCGCCTTCGCGCCTTCACGGGCAATCGAGGCGGCAAGAACGGTTGCGGTGGTGGTGCCGTCGCCGGCGAGGTCGTTCTGCTTGGAGGCGACTTCGCGGACGAGCTGGGCGCCGAGATTTTCGAACTTGTCGGCAAGCTCGATTTCCTTGGCGACGGTGACGCCGTCCTTGGTGATGCGCGGCGCGCCGAAGGACTTCTCGATCACGACGTTGCGGCCCTTGGGGCCAAGTGTGACCTTAACGGCGTTGTTGAGGATTTCGACGCCGCGCAGAATGCGATCGCGGGCGTCAGTGGAGAAACGGACGTCTTTTGCAGCCATTTACAATTCTCCTGGGGGTTGGAAGCGAACGGCGGCGTCGAGTCAGTCGACGATGCCGAGGATGTCGCTTTCCTTCATGATGAGCAGGTCGTCGCCGTCGATCTTGACTTCGGTGCCGGACCATTTGCCGAAGAGCACGCGGTCGCCGGACTTGACGTCCAGCGGGTTCAGCTTGCCGTTTTCGTCGCGAGCGCCGGGGCCGACGGAAATGACCTTGCCCTCTTGCGGCTTCTCTTTCGCGGTGTCCGGAATGATGATGCCGCCTTTGGTTTTTTCCTCGCCTTCGAGTCGCTTGACCACGACGCGGTCGTGGAGGGGACGGAACGTCATTGTGAATCTTTCCTTTTCTGACCTGACGGGTTCGGCCCGCCAAAAAGGGATATGCGAAGGCTTGTTGGCACTCGCGTGAGATGAGTGCCAACAGGCGCCACACAGATATGGGCGAGGCCAAGCGCTGTCAAGTTGGGGACAGACGCAGAACTTTTCGGCTCTGTTGTCGTTCAGCTACGGCGCGGCCTAAAGATTGGGCCCAAGCCGGCTGGACCGATGAGCGCCGCCCAGTCATCGCCTGATCGAAGCATGAGCGGGAAGCGCTTTGTTTTTCGCATTGATCCGGCTTAATGCTGCGTTGGCGTTATGGAGATCACGCTTGTCTGGCAGACTTTCCCCTCGCGTGCTCGGCCTTGCCGCGGCGCTCGCCGCTCTGGCGTTCGACCAGGCGCATAAATTCTGGATGCTCAATATATTTGACGTCGCCGCTCGGCCGCCGATGAGCCTTGCGCCGTTCCTCGATGTCGTTTTGTCCTGGAACTACGGCGTCTCCTATTCACTGTTTCCCGCCCACGAAGCCTTGACCCGCCTCGCGCTGTTGACGATGCAGGGCGCGATCATCGCTGGACTGGCGATCTGGATGGTGCGCACGGAAAGCCGCGCAACCGCTGTGGCGCTCGGGCTGATCATTGGCGGCGCGCTCGGCAACGCCGCCGACCGCATCACACGGGGGGCGGTCGCCGATTTCTTCTACCTGCACACCAGCCTGCCCGTCGGACCTCTGGCTAACTACGTGTTTAATCTCGCCGATGTCTTCATTACCGCGGGCGTGGCGCTGCTGGTCATTGAGGGGTTTTTCCTGCCCCAGGAGCGGCGCGGCGAGACCTGATCGCGCCCTGGTTGAGCTGTCGCCCGGCCTTCGCCACTAAATCGCCAATAAGTCGCGTCCATGTAGCCGCATATAACCGGCGCCCGAATGGAGTCCGACAGATGAAGCTTGCTCAGTCGCAGCGCTGCGCCCTTTGCGCTCTCGCCGGTCTCGCGGCGGTCCAGGCCGCGCCAGCTTTAGCCGGCGACGATAAATCCACATGGTCGGCGATGATGGAGATGGTCGGCGCGTCTTCGGACGAGGGCGTCGGTAAAATCGATTATAGCGAACGGCCCAAGCTCGTTTTGCCGCCGAGCGCCGGCGACCTCCCGCCGCCGCGCGAGCGGGGCGCCCGGTCGGGCGAATGGCCAACCGAACTTTCGTCGGAGCGACGCCGTAACGCCGATCGCTACGCGCGCGTTCCCGACGCGCCGCCCGAAGAAAAAAGGAAAGGCCTTCTCGAACGCATCCGCGGTCCGCGTCCAACGGCGGCGCCTGGAACCGACGATGAGCCAGGCTTCCTGCAGCGCGTGCTCACGTCGCGCACCCGTAACGCTGCGGCCGAGCCAGACGTGCCGCCGCGCCGGATGCTCGTCGAACCTCCGGATGAGTATCGCCAACCCACGAAGAACTTGAGCAGTTATAACGAGAAGTCCGGCAAGAGCTGGTGGAATCCGTTAAGTTGGGGCGGTGGTGGCGGCACCGACAACGATCCCGTCGCCCAGACCGGCAATCCGAACGCGCCAAATTCAGTCGCCCGTTCAAGCGGCGGCGGCCTGTCGAGCATGATGCCGAGCTTCCTGAGAGGTTCTGACAAGAATTAAATTACGGCCTATATAGGAGAAACCATTCTCCGAGACGCGGCGGGGACGCCGCGGGAAAGGCCGTTCATGTCATTTGAGACGAAGGCGTCAGCCGTTTCGCTTGCGCCCGGGGCAGTCGCGCCAGGGCCTGCGCGGGCGAGCATTACGAGCTTCAGGCTCGGCAACGGCATGGAGGTCGTCGTCATCCCGGACGCCCGAACGCCTGTCGTCACGCATATGGTCTGGTATAAAAACGGCGCGGCCGACGACCCGCTCGGCCAGTCCGGCATCGCGCATTTTCTTGAACATCTGATGTTCAAGGGCACGGCGGATCATCCGCAGGGCGAGTTCTCGAATCTTGTCGCAGAACTCGGCGGCCAGGAGAACGCCTTCACCAGCTACGATTACACGGCCTATTTCCAGCGCATCGGCAAGGAGCATCTCGCCACGCTGATGGCGTTCGAGGCCGATCGCATGCGGAATCTGGTTCTGACCGACGAGGTCGTCGATCCGGAACGCGACGTGGTGCTTGAAGAGCGCCGCATGCGCACCGACAGCGACCCCTCGGCGCAGCTCGACGAGGCGGTGCAGGCGGCGCTCTTCGCCCATCATCCCTACGGCATCCCGATCATCGGCTGGAATCACGAGATCGAGGGACTCGGTCGCGCGCATGCGCTCGCCTATTACCAGCGCTTCTATACGCCGGAAAACGCCATCCTGATCGTCGCCGGCGACGTCGAGGCCGACGAGGTCGAACGTCTCGCCAAGGACACCTACGGCAAGGTTCCCGCGCAGGCCGCGCCGCCGCGGCGCGCCCGCGCCCAGGAGCCGCCGCACCGCGCCCACCGTCTGGTGACGCTGCGCGATGAGAAGGTCGAGCAGCCGGCGCATGAGCAGGTCTATCTCGTGCCGTCCTACAGCACGGCCCAGCCCGGCGAAGCCGAGGCGCTGGAGACGCTCGCTTATATGCTCGGCGGCGGAGCAACGAGCGCGCTCTATGACACGCTGGTCGTCGAGGAGCGGGTCGCGGTCGGCGCCGGCGCATATTACATGGGCTCCGCCGTCGACGACACGCGGCTTTGGGTCTATGCGACGCCCGCGCCGGATGTTTCGCTCCAGGATCTCGACGTCGCGATCGATCGCGTGCTGCGACGCTTCGGAGAAGAGCCGATCGACGCGGAGCATTTGCAGCGCGCCAAGACCCGGCTGATCGCCGACGCCATCTACGCGCAGGATAGCCAGGCCTCGCTTGCCCGCTGGTATGGCGAGGCGCTGGCCACCGGCCTCACCATCGACGACGTCGTCGCCTGGCCCGAGCGCATGGAGAAGGTGACAGCCGAGGACGTGCAAAACGCCGCGCGCAAATGGCTCGACAAGCGCAGGGCCGTCACGGGCTTTCTGCTTCCGGCCTGAGACGGCGATCGCGTCAGGTTGTCGGCATAAAGCCGACGCCTGACTCGACTGCCCAAGACCTACCGCCGACATCCGTTAGGAACTGAAATGACCGCTCACGCGCCCATCGTCACCATCGCCTCCCGCGCCGAACATGTGCAGCGGATCACGACGCCGGCCGGCCTTGAGGCCTGGCTCGTGGAAAGCCACGCCGTGCCGCTCGTCGCGCTCGAATTCGCGATCCTCGGGGGCGCGTCGCAGGATCCTCGCGAGAAGCCCGGACTGGCGACGCTGCTCGCGGCGACGCTCGATGAAGGCGCCGGCCCCTATGACGCACGCGGCTTCCATCGCGCCATCGACGATCTCGCGATTCATATTGGCTTTGGCGCCGATCGCGACGCGATCTCTGGCCATTTGCAGACTCTCTCGCGCAATGTCGACAAGGCGTTCGGCCTCTTGAAGCTCGCGCTCAACGATGCGCGGCTCGAAGCCGGCGACGTCGCGCGCGTGCGCAGCCAACTCGCCGCGGAATTGAAGCGCGACGCCAATGACCCCGACTCGATGGCGTCGAAAGCCTTCCGCGAAGCGGCCTTCCCGAACCATCCCTATGGGCGCCCGGTGCGCGGCGATCTTGCGTCGATCGACACGCTCACGCGCGAAGACCTCATCGCCCTGCGCGAACGGCTCATCGCGAGACGCGATCTCAAGATCGGCGTCGTCGGCGCGATAGACGCGACAACGCTCTCCGATCTGCTTGACGCGACGTTCGGCGGCCTCGCGTTGCAAAACGATCTCGCGCCCGTCCCGGAGATTGAAGTCGCCAATGTCGGCATGCGCCAAGTCGTTGAACTCGATGTGCCGCAATCGACTATCCGTTTCGGACGCCCGTCGATCACGAAGCACGATCCCGACTATTACGCCGTCGTCGTCGCCAATCACATTCTGGGCGGCGGCACTTTCACGTCGCGGCTGTTCCGCGAGGTGCGCGAAAAGCGCGGCATGGCCTATTCGGTCTATTCGCATCTCAACGAATATGACCATTGCCCGATGCTGATCGGCGCCGCCGCGACCAAGAACGAGCGCGCCGGCGAAGCGATCGGCGTGATCCAGGAAGAGTTCAGAAACTTCGTCGCCGACGGTCCGACCGAAGACGAATTGGACAAGGCGAAGAAGTTCCTCATCGGCTCTTATGCGCTGCGTTTCGACACGTCGACGAAGATCGCGAGCCAGCTCGTCAATCTGCAGCTCGATGGATTCGAGCCGAGCTTCCTTGACGAGCGCAATGGCCGGATCGCCGCGGTGACGATGGAGGATTGTCAGCGCGGCGCGAAGCGGCTCCTCGGCGATGGCGATCTGCTGGTCACGGTGGTGGGCAAGCCCGCGGGGGTGTAGCGGCCGGCCACGCCGCCGCTGGTCGGCATCTTGCTAAGAGACTGTCATGGATAACCCTCTCCTTACGGCCTGGAGCGGCCCGTTCCGCCTGCCGCCTTTCAACGCGATTAAGCCCGCGCATTTCCGCGAGGCGTTCGAAAACGCCTTCGCCGAGCACAAGGCGGAAATCGACGGCATCGCCGACGACCCGTCGCCGCCGAGTTTCGAGAATGTCATCGGCGCGCTGGAGCGCAGCGGGCGACTTCTCACCGACGTCGGCGCGGTCTTCTGGAATCTCGCCGCCACCGACACGACGCCCGAGTTGCAGGCGATCGAGCGCGATATGGCCGGCGCCTTTTCGCGTCACTCCAGCGATATCTCCATGAATCCCGCGCTGTTTCGCCGGATCGAGGCGCTTTACGAGACGCGCGAGGCGATCGATTTGACGCCGGAGCAGCGCCGCGTTCTCGAGCTGACCTATAAGAACTTCGTGCGGGCCGGCGCGAAGCTGAACGACGCCGACAAGGCGCGTCTCAAAGCGATCCTCGAGCGGCTGGCGGGCCTCTCGACGCAGTTTTCGCAAAATGTGCTTGCCGATGAATCGTCATGGCTGCTGCTGCTCGACGAGAGCGATCTTGACGGACTCTCGCCCGACTTTCGCGCCGGCGCGGCGCGCATTGCAGCCGAGCGCGGATCGCCCGGCAAATATGGCGTGACGCTGTCGCGCTCCAGCGCCGAAGTCTTTCTGCAAAGCTCGACGCGGCGCGATCTGCGCGAGACGGTGTTTCGCGCCTGGGCGAGCCGCGGCGAGAAGGCGGGCGCGACCGACAACCGCCCGCTCATCCGCGAAATCCTGCAATTGCGCGAAGAGCGCGCGAAGCTGCTCGGCTTCGACAGTTTCGCCGATTTCAAACTTGACGACTCCATGGCGAAGACGCCGGCCGCCGTGCGCGAATTGATCGGTCGCGTCTGGGCGCCGGCGCTGACGCGCGCCGCCGAGGAGCGCGCGCAGATCCAGGCGATGGTCGAAGAAGAGGGCGCGAACTTCTCCGTCGCGGCGCATGACAGGCGCTATTATGCCGAGCGCGTGCGCGCGAAGCGCTACGATCTCGATCAGGCGCAGCTGCGTCCCTATTTCCAGCTCGACAACATGATCGCCGCGGCCTTCGACGTCGCGCAAAAACTCTTCGGCCTGCGCTTCGTGGAGCAGAAGGGGCTGCCGCTCTACCATTCGGACGTGCGCGCATTCGATGTGCTGGACAGCGACGGCAAGCATGTCGCGCTGTTCCTCGCCGATTATTTTGCGCGGCCGTCAAAACGTGGCGGCGCGTGGATGTCGGACTTTCGCGCGCAGCACAAGCTCGTTGGCGAAACCCGGCCGATCATCGTCAATGTGATGAATTTCACCAAAGGCGCCGATGGCGCGCCGACGCTGCTCAGCCTCGACGACGCCCGCACGCTGTTCCACGAGTTCGGCCATGGCTTGCACGGCATGCTGTCGGACGTGACCTATCCTTCGGTCGCGGGCACCAATGTCGCGCGCGATTTCGTCGAGCTGCCCTCGCAGCTTTACGAGCACTGGCTGCTGGAGCCGGCGGTGCTGAAGAAATTCGCGCGGCACGCCGAGACGGGCGCGCCCATTCCCGATGATCTCGTCGCGCGCATCACCGCCGCGCGCCATTTCAATCAGGGCTTCGCGACGGTCGAGTTCTGCGCCTCGGCCCATGTCGATCTCGACATTCACGCGCAAAGCGTCGGGCCGGATTTCGATGCCGGCGCCTTCGAGGCGGACAGCCTCGCGCGGATTTCCATGCCGCCGGAAATCATCATGCGGCACCGCCTGCCGCATTTCTCGCATATCTTCTCCGGCGACGGTTATTCGGCGGGCTATTACAGCTATCTCTGGGCCGAAGTCCTCGACGCCGACGCTTTCGAGGCCTTCAAGGAGACGGGCGATCCCTTCGCGCCCGAGGTCGCGCGGCGGCTGCGCGATCACATCTACGCCGCGGGCGGCAGGCAGGACGCGGCGGACGCCTATGTGGCCTTTCGCGGGCGGATGCCGACGGTGGAGCCGCTGCTACGGCAACGAGGATTTGCGGAGCCGGCGGGGTAGAAGAGCTGGTTTAGGGTTGCGGGGAACGGCGACGCCCGCGGTCCTCGGCGCGGCGCAGACGTCACATGGCTTGAATGTCTCGGCGGGAGACTAACTGTCCGACGAATCTTCAAGAACCGACGCGATCACGTGACGCGATCACGTTACGGGGTCGCCGCGATGAATGGTGCGCAAATGGTCACTCCGCCGCGGGTCGATCGTCCACGGGAAAAGATCATTTCGAACGTCCGGGCCGAGAACGACCGACGCGCCGTTCTCGTCGTGAACACACATTCCCGGCGCGGCGCACGCGCTTTCCCGGAGGCCAGACGGCTGCTCGCGCAAAGCGGGCTAAGGCTGGAGGCCGCCTATGCGCTTCCAAGCCATGAGCGCGTGCGGGACGTCGTGCAGCAGTTGGTGGATAGCGGCCGCAAGTTCATCATCATCGGGGGAGGCGACGGGACGATCAGTTCGATCGCGGACCATTTCGCTTACGCCAATGTTGTTTTTGGCCTGTTGCCGCTGGGCGCCGCGAACAGCTTTGCGCGCGCTTTGGGAATTCCACTCCAGCTTGCGGACGCTGTCGACGTCGTCGCAAGGGGAAAGGTCGCCGCGATCGATCTCGGTCAAATCAACGGAAGCTGCTTCGTGAGCGGCGCTTCGGTCGGATTGGCCGCCCTGGTGGGGCCGGCGACTCCCGCCTGGATGAAAAAATGGTTCGGCTATCTCGCTTATCCGCTGGTCGCCGCCACGCAGTTCGCGCGCTATGCGCCGTTCCGCTGCAAAGTCGTTATCGACGCCAGGGAACGCGTTTTTGACGCCCTCGACGTCCGGATCGCGAACGGCGGCTTTCAGGGAGGCGTAATGGCCGTGCCCGGAGCCGATCCCGGGGATGGCAAGATTGTCGTCCAGATCGTGAAAGGACGATCCAGATGGGGGCTAATCCGGCACTGGATGCTGGTGACGCTTCGACGCGCGGGCGCCGACGTCGACATCGAGATCTTGCGGACCAGCAGCGAGGCGATCGTCGAGACCCTTCCCCAATGGCCTGTCACGGTCGATGGCGAGGTCATCACGCGCACGCCAATCCACGTGTCGGTTGCGCCCGAAGCGCTGCTGTTGATGGCCCCGGCGGACTGACGCTCCGACTGGGCGTTTAGGCGTCTATGTCGGACTACCGCCTCACTTCTGCTGCGGCAGCAGCGCCAGCAAATCCGCCATTTTCGGCGCGGCGCTCGGATTCATCATGCCCACGACGTGATAGCCGGCGTCGACATGCAGCACTTCGCCCGAAACGCCGCGCGCCATCGGCGACAGCAGATAGACCGCCGTCTCGCCCACTTCCTCGATCGTCACGACGCGGCGCAGCGGCGAATTATATTCGTTCCAGCGCAGGATATAGCGGAAGTCGCCGATGCCCGAGGCCGCCATGGTCTTGATCGGCCCGGCTGAAATCGCGTTGACGCGGATGTTCTTGACGCCGAGATCGGCGGCGAGATAGCGCACCGACGCCTCCAGCGCCGCCTTCGCCACGCCCATCACATTGTAATGCGGCATCCATTTTTCGGCGCCGTAATAGGTGAGCGTTAACAGCGAGCCGCCGTCCGTCATCAGCTTCTCGGCGCGCTGCGCGATCGCGGTGAAGGAGTAGCAGGAGATGTTCAGCGACATCTGGAAGTTTTCCAGCGTCGTCTCGACATAGCGCCCGTCGAGCTGGTCCTTGTCGGAATAGGCGAGGCAGTGCACGACGAAATCGAGCCGACCCCAGAGCTTCTCGATCTCGGCGAAGACCGCATCCATCGTCTCCGGCTCGGCGACGTCGCAGCGCCCGACGACGGTCGCGCCGATGTCGGCCGCCAGCGGCCGAACGCGCTTTTCCAGCGCTTCGATCTGATAGGTGAGCGCGAGATCGGCGCCGGCGTCGGCGCAGGCCTTGGCGATTCCCCAGGCGATCGAGCGATTATTGGCGACGCCCAGGATGAGCCCCTTCTTGCCCTTGAGCAATCCGGCGAAAAGGGCGGCAGGCGCAGCTTGCTGTGTCATGCGTGTCTATGTCCTGGGCAAAGAAGGGCTCGGCGGCTCGCGCCGTTTAGCGTGGTTTGGGCGCAAAGGAAACCCTCGCGCCACAGGCGGCGGCGGATGTGAAATCGCACGCGCCAGAGCGGCCAAGCATAGCCAATCGCGCGGCGATGCCCTATCATTCGATAGGAAACGTCATTGGCTTCGCAGACTGGCGAGAAGACCGAGCGGAGCGGGCCGCATGGGCAGAAGAGCCGACATCATAGCGGATCTGGGCGGAGCGACTCCGGCCCTGAGACGCTATGCGCGCGCGCTCTGCGCCGGCGCTGGACCGGCCATCGCCGACGATCTCGTGCAAAGCGCGCTGCAGTCGGTCGGCGCGCGGATCCGGGCGCGCGCGCTGCGCCCCGCCGATCTCGCCGAAGCGCGAATCGAAGCCTATGCGGCGCTTGTCGGGCTCGCTCAGAAAAAGCTCGCAGATGCGCCAGGTCCAGCGTCGCGCCACCCGCCGGTCGTGCATGGGCTTGCAAGTCTTTGTTTCGACGAGCGCGCCATGCTGCTGCTCATTTCGCTCGAGGGCTTCGGCTATGACGCCGCCGCGCGCATCGTCGGCGCGAGTCGGGATACGGCGCTGGCGCGGCTGATGCGCGCCCGTGCGGCGCTCGGCGCCGAGGGTTTGCGGCCCGTCGCCTCATCGGAGGGCGGCCGCCGCGCCGCTTCGCATTTGCGGGTCGTAAAGTAGCAGCGATGACGCCCTCGGCCCTGATCGAAGAAGCCGATTTGCACGCCCTCGTCGACGGCGAACTCGACCCCGAGCGGCGGCGCAAGGTCGAAGACCATCTTCTGCAGCATCCCGAGGACGCCGCGCTCGTTGAAGGCTGGCGGCGACAGAACGCCGCGCTGCGCGCCGCTTTCGAGCCGGTGGCGCTTGAGACGCCGCCGTTGTCGCTACGGGAGGCGGCGGCCCGCCCGCCTGCGCCGCCTGCGGGTCAGGGACCGATCGAAACCGGCGCGATCCATTGGGGGCGACCCGGCGCGGCGCCGCGTCCAACGCGCAAGCTCGACGAAATCCGCGCCAGTCGGCGGCGGCAGGCGCTCGCGTCGACGCTGCTGACGCTCATCGCCGGCGCGGCCGTCGCCGCGGCGGCGCTGCTGTTTCTGGCGAGCCGCCCCCCAGCGCAGAATCCGACGACGCGCGCAATAGCCGCCACGAGCTATGCCGCACGCGCGGGCTTGACCTACGCGACCTATATCCTCGACGCGCGACCCGTGGAGGTTGAGGCCAGCCGGCGCGGCGAACTTCTCGCCTGGCTTCAGGAGCGCGTGGGATTTTCACGCGCGCCCGACTTGAGCGGCGTGGGATTGCGGCTGCTTGGCGGACGCGTCGCGCCCGGCGTCGCGGCGCCGGCGGCGTTTCTCGTCTATGAGCGCGACGACGGCGGGCGGGTCGGTCTTTATTTCGAGCGGGCGGAAGCCCTGGCCGCGCCGGCGGGCCAGCGCGGTCAGGGCGTTTCCGTCATCGAATGGCGCGCTGGCGGCTTCGCCTTCGCGCTCGTTGGCGCCTTGGGGCCCGAATGGATGCAGGTCGCTGCGGAAACGGCCGCCGCCGCGGTCTCGGCGACGCCCGCAGAGGTCAAATAACCGAGCGCCTCACGCCATTTTAGCGCGCGGATCATAGGGCTGTGCGTCGCGCCACTCGCGCATCCGCGCGTCGAGATCGCTCGACGCTGCTTCCGGCAGCATGATCCTCAGCGAGACATAAAGGTCGCCGGCTATTTTGCCCTCGGTCGCCGGAAGGCCTTTGCCGCGCAGCCGCAGCACGCGCCCGCTGTTGGAGTGCGGAGGGATGCTTAGCTCCACCTTGCCGTCCAGCGTCGGGGTCTCGACCCGTCCGCCGAGCGCGGCCTCATAAACAGTGACGGGCAGCTCCAGCCGCAAATCGCGGCCATCCAGCTTAAAGTAAGGGTGTAGCGCGACCTTCACGGTGATCAGCGCGTCGCCGGGTTCGCCCCCCATGGAGCCGGGCTGGCCCTGGCCGCGCAGCCGAATCTGCTTGCCGTCTTCGATTCCCGCCGGAATTTTCACTTCCAGCGTGCGGCCGCTGGGCAGGATGACGCGCGCCGAGCCCCCGTGTGCGACCGTTTCGAGCGGCACGGTGGCGGTCGCTATGACATCGTCGCCCCGGGTCGGCTGGGGTCCCGCGCGACGGCGGCCGCCGGCGCCAAAGAGATCGGCGAAGAGGTCGGAAGGGTCAAAGCCCGCTCGCCCGCCGCCGGGCGCCTCATTGCCGAAATGGAACTCGAAGTGCTGATCGCCGCCAGGCGCGCCGCCTGGAGCGCCGCCCGTTCGCCAGCCGCGTGTGAAGCCGCCGGGGCCAGCGCCTCCTCCGCCCGCGCCGAAACCCTCGAAGCCGGTGAAGCGGGGTTTCCCGTCCGGGCCGATCTCGCCCTTGTCGAACTGCGCCTTTTTCGTCTCGTCGCCGACGATTTCATAGGCGGAGTTGATTTCCGTGAATCGCTCCTTGGCTTTCGTGTCGTCCTTGTTGCGGTCGGGGTGGAATTTCTTGGCGAGCTGGCGATAGGCCTTCTTGATTTCGGCGTGACTCGCCGACTTGGGCACGCCGAGAACATCGTAAGGATCGCGCATAATTTTCCCATCAGCCCATGTGAGCGCCCGCCCTTTGTCGGCGCGGGCGCGTATGTCCGACCTATTATTTGGGAGAAGCGCGTTCGCAACGCAAGCGGCGCAGGTCGCGCCGCGCTGAAGGCTAACGCGACTTCGAAGCGAAAAAGGCGGCGAAGCGCTCGCGCGCTTCGGGCGACGTCAGCGCCTTGGCGAAAAGCGCGGCTTCCGCGTCGATGCGCGCCCGTATGTTCTTCGGCTCGCCGCGCATCAGCCGCCGCGCCGCGAGAAGCGCCTCATGGGGTTTCGCCGCCAGGCGGCGCGCGGCCTCCATCGCAAGGTCGAGGACGTCGTCCGGGGAGGCGAGAGCGTTGACAAGGCCGAGACGGAGGGCTTCCGCGCCGTCGAAACTCTCGCCGAGCAGGAGATATTGGGACGCTTTGGCCATTCCGAACCGCTGTGCGACCAGCAGGCTGGCGCCGCCCTCCGGCGGCAGCGCGAGATCGATGAACGGCATTTTGAAACGCGTCTCTGGGCTGGCGTAAACGAGGTCGCAATGGAAGAGCAGGGTGGCGCCGATTCCGACGGCGTCGCCGCTGACGGCGGCGACGAGCGGCTTCTCGAAGCCCGCCGCCGCGCGAACGAAGGTCAGCGCGGGAAACGTCTCTGCGTCAGGCGCAATATCTCGGCTAGGCGCAAAGTCGCGAAAGTCGGCGAGATCGTTGCCCGCCGTAAAATTTCCGCCGGCGCCGGAAAAGACGACGGCGCGCACCGTCTCGTCGCCAGCCGACGCTTCGAGAGCGGCGGTCAATCCGCGATACATATCGCGATCAAGAGCGTTCTTCTTTTCGGGGCGGTTCATCAGCAGGCGCAGCACCCCGCGATCCCTCGACACGATAATCTTTTCCGACATAAGGGTCTCCGGATCGGTTCCCTGCCGAACTCTGCCAAAGTTTTGAGGGAATTTTCTGAGACTGATTGAATGCGGCGCCAAGGCCCTAAATCATCGGCGACTTGCAGTAGCGCCGCAAGCGCGTAGATTTCAGCATGTTGAGATTGTCGACGGCTGCGGCGCCGTTTCCGACACGTAGAATCAAGGGCGTGCGCGCATGAATTTTGGCGAGGTGGCCAATCGGCTATTTGGCGGTTCACCCGGGCGCGGGCAGAGCTTCCTCTATGCCGCGGAACAACGCCTAGTCCAACGCATGGCGCGCGCCGCGCCTCGCTGGATCGCGCCTGCGCATCTGTCGATGATCGGCGCGGCCGGCGCGGCGCTCGCTGCGGCGGCGCTGGTCGGCTGCCGCTCATGGCCTGAGTTGGTCTGGCTCGTGCCGCCGGCGATGTTCATCAATTGGTTCGGCCTGACGACGGATCTTCCGCTTGCGCGGCTGCGCGGCGGCGAATTGCCGGGCGCCGGCATGTCGCATCACGTTTCTGAACTCTTCTCGCACATACTGCTCATCGCCGCCTACGGATTCTCGCCGTTTCTGACGCTGCGTGCCGCTGCGGCGGCGCTTGTCTGCTATCTGCTGTTCTCCTCCTATGGCTACATTCGCGCCGCGACGCGCCACGTTCAGCAGATGGCCTACATTGGTCTGGGCGTGACGGAGTTCCGCATACTTCTGGCCTTTTGGCCTTTCGCCGCGATCGCGCTCGGCGTTCCCGCAAGTCAGCACGATCCCCTGCCGGCGATCGACGTCGCGGTGATCGGGCTGGCGCTGGTGGCGGTCCTCGGGCTTTTCGGCAAGCTCTTCAAGGACGGGCGCCGGATCGCGGCCGCGTCCGCTTCTGCGGCGCAAAGCAGAGACGAATAGTCGCGCCGACGCGAGCGCGGAACTTTCGCCAAGCGGGCGCATTTACTTTCATGCGCGCCGCTTTCCTGACGATGACAGTCATTGGAATTCTGCTTGGAGCCGTTGGGGCAGGCGCCAGCGCACGCGCCGGCTCCCTCGCTGTTTCAGCCCTTGAAGCGAGAGACGCGCCCGCGACCGATACGGCCTGGCGTCTGAAAGTCGAAGCGGCGAGGCAGCGCTATGAAGCCTTCGCCGCGCGCGCGGAATCCGAGCTGCGCGTCGAAAGGCCAACGCAGATTGGCGCGCCGACCTCTTTGGAGCCGCTCATGGCGGTCCTTGACGATCCCACCCTGCGCTACAACGATCTGATCGTGACGCGAGGCGGCGTTTTCGTGTTTCGCGGCGCCGAAGGCCGGCGCCACAACGCGACAGACTTCGAGCGTCTCCCAGACGCCCGCGTTCGCGCGCTCTCGCTGAGAACATTCGAGGAAGCTGATTGAAAAGCGGCGATTCTCGAGTTTGATTAACCATCCGCACGCTTTGGTAAAATTTTTACGATCATTCGGAAAACTGGTGGCATTTCCGCCATATAGCCGGCATATTGCCTAGGCCCGCACAAGCTCCCGGCGTCTCTGGGAGGCTCCCTCTTCTGTTTTAATAATTCGCGCCGGCGGGCGCATATTGGAGCGACTTTGACGATTGCATTCATCCCCCCGCTGCGGCTCTGCCTCGCGCTCGCTCTCGGATTGCAGCTGGCGGGGTGCTCGATTTTTCCCGCCGCAGGTCCGTCTCGCAAGGACATTGTGGAGAGCGTGGCGCCGACCTTGACGACGCCGGAGCCGAGCTTTGGGCTCGTCGAGATCGACGCAAATTCGCTGGGCGTGCTCGCCCGCCGTGCGCCGCCGACGTTGCGGGGCTACTTTGGCGATTACCGGCCTGCCGCCGCCCAGGCGATCGGAATCGGCGACTCGGTTCAAATCACGGTTTGGGAGGCCGCTTCCGGCGGATTGTTCTCATCGTCCGTGTCGGATCGGATGAGCCCTGGATCTCGATCCGCCGCGATTCCGGACCAGATGGTCGGGCGCGACGGTTCGGTCACCGTGCCCTACGCCGGCCGCATCCAAGTCGCTGGCCGCAATCAGCAGGAAGTCGAGTCGGCCATCATTGAGCGGCTTCGCGGCAAGGCGATTGAACCGCAGGTCGTGGTCAATGTGACTCGCAACATCACCAACGCCGTCACGGTCACCGGCGAAGTCTCCAATGGTTCGCGCGTTCCGCTGACGCTCGGCGGCGATCGCATCATGGACGTTATCGCCGCGGCCGGCGGCTATCGCTCGCCCGTCCACGAAACCTTCGTGACCTTGACGCGCGGCAACCGCACGGCGCGGGCGCCGATTCAAGCGCTGCTCGTCAACCCTCGCGAAGACATCTATTTG
>JALHNR010000011.1 GCA_022843525.1 Methylocystis sp.
GACGCGTCGCCACGCGCTATGACCGAAACGCAGCCAACTTCCTCGCCGCCGTTTGCCTCGCCGCCACCGTCAGCTATTGGTTATGAGTCCGAGCCCTAGGTCGCGGCCATTCAGGATCCGAGAAAAATAATCCATTGCGGCTGTGACAGTCGCAAAGGTTCGCCCAGTCTTGAGAGAAACAGATTTTGCCAAGGCTACCTCCTCGATATGCTTGACCTGCAGGATCAAATACGCGGCGTAATCCGCGCGGCCGTTCGAATATCGGCGATCTGGGTACCGAGAGCCCGCAGGTTTTGACGCATGTCGTTGAACACCGGCTGCTCGGCATCGGGATCGCTGATCGTGACGATGGCCGTGAAGGGCACACCATCCTCGGGCATGACCTCGCCGGCTCGGGTCAGGTAATCGACGAACAGCCGCCAGTTCGAGGAAGGCCCGACGCCTTGCGGAAACGTTTTGGCGAGAACTTTGACCGGGCTCCACTTTAGGTCGTGTTCGATCCGTTCTGCCTCAATAGGACGTGCATCACGCTTCGACGGCAAATACAGCGGTTCAAGCCGCGCCTTCCATCCGCCAGCCGCCTGCTCCTGCTGCAGCGTCGCGTTGATATTCACACGGACGAACTCCGAGCCGAACCGCGCATCCAGCGGCGGCGTGGATACGAGTGTGATCTTGGCTCGACCTCGGCATTTTCCGCCCGCACCGACGAGCGACGCGGGCCATGGAAACCGGAAATTGATTTGTTGGTCGCGCCTGATGCGGGATGCGAACACGAGCGTGATCGCGTGGTCGCCGGTCTCGAGAATCCGATCGGCTGATGGTGGCATGCCGAAGCCGACCATATGTCGCGCAACAGGCGCGAGCGCTACCGCCCGCAATGGCACTGGCATTTGCGCGTGATGGACAAGTAGACCGATCAGGGTCTCGCGCGAGACCTCTCCCTCGATCGCATGCTCGAGCACGGCGGCCGTTTTTGCGGCAAGTGGCGAAGCGTAGCTCGTGCCGCATCCATCAACGACCGTTCCGTCGGGCAGGATCGAGAAAAGCCCGTGCCCGAGCACCGCATGCTGGGAACCCGCTCCGCCGATATGAGCCAGGTCTGGTTTCACCCCGGCGCGCAGGCCGGGCCCCCGCCGGCTGAAGCGAGTCGGTGCAAAGGGCACACAACCGTCATGTCCAGGCGGATTGAGAGCGGCAACAGCGACATTGCGTGCGCTTTCAGCGGGAGTCAGCAAACCGTCGTTGCGGGCGTTGACGAGGTTTGCGAGCGCGGC
This sequence comes from Methylocystis sp., assembly GCA_022843525.1. Lineage (GTDB taxonomy): Bacteria > Pseudomonadota > Alphaproteobacteria > Rhizobiales > Beijerinckiaceae > Methylocystis. The sequence continues at coordinate 1,275 of JALHNR010000011.1, forward strand.
AGTGGGGTCTGCTGGCCACTCGGCGCGAAGGTCCTGTGCCTGGATATTGCCAGCTGAAATGAACAGCACCGCGTTGTTGGCCTCCGCAATCTGATCCAACCGCGCCGCGTGGGGGCTGTATCGGTCCGGTGCGGCGGGCTGAAGGATGTTGAGGCTCATGTTGAACACCCGCACTCCATGGCGGGCGCGAGCATCCGAGACGGCTGACTCCATCTCGTCGAAGAACTGTGGCAGACCGTCCGGATAGTAGGAGGCGAAAGCTCCAGCCTTTCGCTCGTTGGGGAAAACGGCAACGTCGACCAACTCGGCACCATCCGGCTCCGGACAGATTTCGGCACCGTTCAGTGCGCCGCCTACTGCAGCCAAACCACCGATGAAAGTACCGTGGGCAAGGTCGACGTCCTCGTCGGCAAGAATATCCCAACGGTCGATCACCCAGTCGGACAAAGTCTCACTGATTCCACCATCAATGATGCCCATGCGCGGATGAGTGCGCCGGCTGTCACGGGCTGGAATAGTCACATCGGTCGGCCTGACGCGCGCGTTTGGAGCGGACGCAGCAGCACGAACAACGATGCCCGGCAGCTCGATCCGCCGAACGAGTGGATGGCTGTCAAGAAAGGCAAGTAGCCGCGCGTGGCGATCAACGTCGGAACTAAACACGGCCAGTTCGCGGCGACGCTCGCCCACCGGCGCCTCATTCAACCGCAGAACGGGCGGATCCCTCGATTGGTCAAGCCGGACAGATAGGATCGGCTGTTTGTTCCGATGACTTGGCAATCGCTCGACAGAGAGCCCGCGCTCCAGGGAATTGAAGCCTGCCACGAAACTCTCCACGAGGCGACGATGACCAGCGTCGAGGCGATCCCATTCGGAGCGTGGCGGCGGACTATCGAACAATTCAACCTGATAACCACCCCCGGTCATCGGGTTTGAGAGCCACGCAACAGCCTCCTCAGCCGAAAAGCTGCGACGGTCACCCGGCCCATAGAACTCGATACGGTCGATCGCTCCGGTTTCGCTCTTTCGCGCCGACGGATTCGGCTCATCTTTTTGCTTCTGTTCGTTGAATCGCGTCTCGGTATGGGTTTCAGCCCTTGCAATTTCAGTCGCGACTTGCCGCAGCGTGCTGGGTCTCGCTTCGACGATCATGACGCCGAGATCGCCGCCGCCGACGACGGGTGTCCGATTGTCGCGAAACAGGGTCGCGACGGGTCGATGACTTTTGGCCCATGCCTCGCGACGCAAAATGACCTTCACATAGCCGACGTCCCCCTGCGACTGCGCGCTAAGCACGCCAGAGATCGTGTCGAGCTGACCCATAAGGGCATTCTTATGGGCCACAAACTCCGCATCACGGTGCGCAAAGAAATCCTTTCGCCCGCCACCGCCGCCAGCCTCTCGGGCCTCTTCGTAATTTTCCGGGTTGAGCACGATCTGGATTGGGCTAGCCATTCGTCACCTCGCCTTCGCCGGACTTGGTTGCTCGGCCGAGCTGACGGCTCACTGTAGATTTGTCTTTGCCTGCAATCTCGCCAATGTCGGTCATAGAGAAGCCGAGGATTGGATCGTCCCGCATCGCACGAAACAAATTGCTCGTATCGTCAAACAGAAGAGCGCGCCGCACGCTTTGGACACGAGCTGCATTCAGCGTTGCGAACTGGCGGAGGGTGTCGAGCAGCCCCCGCCTGTCCTCCTCCCGAACGGTAGTGGCCTTCTTGTAAGTTCGCACCAGGGACTCGATCTCTGCGCCCGTGGAACCTTCAGTAAACCACGCGATCAACCTCAAGTGACTGTCCGGAGCCTTCACCGGCGGCATGAAGTGCGCGGCGATCGCCTTTCTCATCTCGAAATCTGGCTTCGGAATTTCGAGCTGGACTTCGAACCGCCGCCAGACGGCGGTGTCGAGCAGCTTGGGATGGTTGGTGATCCCGATCGTGAAACCGATATCCCGGCGCGCATCAAGATTCTGCAAAAGCGCGTTCACGACGCGCTTTATCTCACCCACTTCCTGCGGGTCATCGCGGACCTTGGCGATTGCGTCGAATTCATCCAGCAGGAGAATGCAGCGATGGCGGTTCGCAAACGTGAACAGATTGCCGATGTTGCGCGCTGTGGTGCCCAGGAACGACGACACCAAGCCATCAAGCTTCACCAGCACGACCGGCAAATCCAGTTGCTGAGCCATCCACAACGCCAATCGGGTCTTACCGGTGCCGGGGGCTCCGTAAATCAGGCAGGTCTTCGAAGGCCGGATATCGATCTCGGATAGAGCATCGAAATTTGCCCACTCCTCAATAATTGTCCCGATAGCTTGGCTGACCGTCGCGTTGAACAGCGGAGCGGCCGGTTGAATGTCCGCCGAGAAGATCACCTCTGCCAACGCTGCGGCCGTCTCTCGATCGACAGGAACCGGCGTGTTGCGGGTCAGAACCGCGCCAAGGATCGGAGCCCTCGAACGCTCGATGCGACTAGGCGAAAGCTCCTTAGTCCGGTCCGCCGTTGTCAGAATGCTCGTGAGCGCCGCCGCCTGCTTAGAATCCCCGTCCTTGGCTAAAGCATCGCGCAAACGCTCGATTTGCTTCCGCAAAGCCGGCGACGCGTCGGCTATCGCCGTCCGGCAAAGCGCTTGCACGATCGAGAAATGGTCCATGGCGGTCCTTTTGCGCGCTTCATTGCGTCACAGCGCGTTATCGATGCGTATATCCTATCACTTGTTGCATTACAAGTCGAATTGTTGCTCAAATAGACCTATTTGATGCGCTCCGACGCGATCCCGATGCGCGCTGGTTCCCTCGGGGGTTCCCGACCCCCGTCCTAAGCAGCCCCCACCATGAACGTGAGAAAAAGACGCCATATTTTCTCACGCATGAGCACGACGGTCACATCGGCTGCTGCCGGATCATGAGGCGTGCCCGCGCTGGCGGGCGCGGCGGCGTTTTCACGCCCAGTGATTTCCTCGACGCGGCCGGACGCGCCGCCGTTGACCAAGCCCTTTCTCGCCTAGTCAAAACCGGCAAGCTCCGCAGCCTTGCACGGGGCCTATACGATTTCCCGAAGGTTCATCCGACACTGGGCGCGCTTTCTCCTGCTCCCGACGATGTCGCCCATGCGCTGGCCAGGGAGACTGGGTCCCAACTGCAAATTGCGGGCGAGATGGAGGGGTAAGGTGAGAGGGAGGACCGAGTTTCCGTGACGGGTTGACCGCTGGGAGAGAGGCTTCCAGCGCCCGTCATGGAGACGACCCATGACCCAGATAGAAGTTCGGGACGCCGCTCGGGACCACGTCAGCGGCTATAAGGTGGATGCAACCCGCGGTGAGCGGATCGGCCGCGTTTCCTCGGAGTGGTTCTCGCGGCCGGCGGACGAGCGTTACCTTTCGCTGTCAGAGTTGTTCGGCGCCGTGCGCGGCCGGACAGCGCGAAGCCGAACGCGAACGATCGACAGCGCGGCGATCCGCGTTGAAGCCGGTCGCGATGATTCCGAAAGGCTCGCGCTTATGCTTCCCGGTTCGGACACGCCCGTCGCGCCGACCCATTGGAGCTTCGGCCAGCTCGCGAGTCTCGTCGGCGCGCCGGCGACATATTTGCGTCAGCTGCCTGCGCCGCTCGCCGGCATCAATCTTCAATATGGATTGTCCGGGCATCGCGCCGAGCAGATCAAGACGCTGGAGATAGACGACGACCGCGTTGAGCTACGCGCGGTGACCGGTCCCGACTATGGCCGGATTTATGACCATGAACTCGTATCCGCCGTACAACGTATCGCGGGAAATGGGACGGGCGATACGCGCTGGAAGGTTCCGGGCGTGCTCGATTGGTCGACTGGCGTCTACAACCCCAATGTGGACGTCACGCGAGACACAACGACACTTTACGCCTCCGATCGGGACGTCTTCCTGTTTCTGGTCGACGATTTGAACCCGATCGAAGCCGGCCGGCTTCCGGACGGTTCGCTTGACCTTTTCTTCCGGGGCTTCTATTGCTGGAACTCGGAAGTCGGCGCGAAAACGCTCGGCATTGCGAGCTTTTATCTTCGCGCCGTTTGTCAGAATCGCAATCTCTGGGGCGTCGAGGATTTCGAAGAGATCACGATCCGCCATTCCAAATACGCCGCCTCACGCTTTGCGCATGAGGCGGCGCCGGCATTGACACGGTTTGCCAATTCCTCGCCCATGCCATTCATCAACGGCGTTAAGGCGGCGCGGGAACGGATCGTCGCCGCAATGACGACGACCGAACCGACTTCCTGCGCAAGCGCGGCTTCTCGAAGGCGGAGACCGCGAAGGTCATCGAGACCGTACTGACCGAAGAAGGCCGCAAGCCGGAAAGCGTCTTCGATTTCGTGCAAGGCATTACGGCGATCGCGCGCACGAAGACGCATCAGGACGCAAGGCTTGATCTCGAGGCGCGGGCAAAGAAGCTCTTCGACCGCGCGGCGTAGTTTCCGCACAACTTCGCGGTAGCCGGGCGCTGTTACCGGCTGGTCCTCGTCTCCCTCGCCTTCCTCACTTGGATGCCGCGGCGTCGCCCTCAAAGTCAGAGGCGGCGCTGCGCTTCGTGACGGGTTCGAGGTCGAGAGAGAGGCTCCCGGCCGCCCGTCGCGGAGTTCACACCATGGCCAAGTCGGCTCAAAAAATTCAACTCAGCGCCTCGCGCGACATTCCCTTCAACAAGCTTGTCCTGTCTCAGGCGAATGTGCGCCGGATCAAGGCCGGCGTCTCGATCGAGGAGCTCGCGGAGGATATCGCGCGCCGCACGCTTTTGCAGAGCATTACGGTGCGGCCTGTCATCGATGATGGAGGCGCCGAGACCGGCATGTTCGAAATACCGGCGGGCGGGCGCCGCTATCGCGCATTGGAGCTTCTAGTGAAGCAGAAGCGCCTCGCGCGCAACGCGCCCATCCCCTGCGTCATTCGACTGGACGGGACCGCCGAGGAAGACAGCCTCGCCGAAAATATCCAGCGGGCGCCCTTGCATCCGCTTGATCAGTTTCGGGCCTTTCTGACCCTTCGCGAGAAAGGCCAAAGCGAGGAAGAGATTGCCGCCGCCTTCTTCGTCAGCGTCGCCGTCGTCAAGCAGCGGCTGCGGCTCGCTTCCGTGTCGCCGGCGCTGCTCGACGTCTATGCCGAAGACGTCATGACGCTCGACCAGTTGATGGCCTTTACCGTCAATCCCGACCATGAGCGCCAGGAGCAGGTCTGGGGGGCGGTCAACCGGTCCTACAATAAGGAAGCCTATCAGATCCGACGCCTGCTCACCGAAGGCGCTGTGCGGGCCTCGGACAAGCGTGCGCAATATGTCGGCGAGGACTATCTCGCAGCCGGCGGTCCCATCATGCGTGACCTTTTCCAGAGCGACGACGGGGGCTGGCTGCAGGATGTCGCCTTGCTCGAACGGCTTGTCGCAGAAAAACTGGTCCGCGACGTCGAACCCATTCGTTCCGAAGGTTGGAAATGGGTCGAGACGGCGATCGACTTCCCCTATGGCCACACCTATGGGCTCCGCCACATTCAGAGCGAACGTCAGCCTTTGAGCGAAGAGGAAGCTGCGACCCGCGAGTCGCTTCGTCTCGAAGCCGATCAGCTCGAAGCCGCTTATTCCGACGCGGACGAAATCCCCGAAGAAGTCGACGCGCGTCTTGGCGAGATCGAAACGGCGCTCGAAGCGATGGAGGATCGACCCGTGGTCTATACGCAGGAGGATATCGCTCGCGCGGGCGTCTTCGTCAGCATCGACGGATCGGGACGGCTGCGCGTCGAGCGCGGCTATGTCCGCCCCGAGGACGAAGCGCCGATCGAGGAGCCTGAAGCGTCAAGCGACGAAGGCGAAACGGCGGAAGCTGCTCGCGCGGGTTCGAGCGCAGTCGCCATGTCCGATGGCGCCGCATCGGATGGCGATGACGCCGTTCGATCTGCCCCGTTGGAAGACGAGGAAGATGACGGCATAAGGCCTCTGCCGGACAAATTGCTGACCGAGCTCACCGCCTATCGCACGCTGGCGCTGCGCGAGGCGCTTGGCGATGATCCGGACATCGCCTTCCTCGCTGCGCTTCACGCGATGTGTCTTAGGCTCTTTTATCGCTACGGCTCCGACAGCTGCCTGGAGATCGAGGCGAAGAATGTCTGCTTCGGTGGACAAGCTCCCGGTCTCTCCGACACGCCTCTCGCGGCGAAGGTCGACGCGCGTCATCTTGAGTGGTCACAGCAACTTCCGGCGGAGCCGCAAGACCTTTGGGATGCGATCACGACCTTCGATAGTGAGGCGCGTCACCGTCTCTTCGCGCATTGCGTCTCGCTGACGGTCAACGCGGTGCATGAGCAATGGAGCCGACGGCCGCGCGCTATCGCCCACGCCGATCGATTGGCGACGTCGCTGTCGCTCGACATCGCGGCGACTGGCTGGACGCCCACGGTCGACAATTTTCTCGGCCGCGTCACCAAGGCGCGGATCGTTCAGGCCGTACGGGAAGCCAAAGGCTCCGACGCCGCCCACCGCATCGAAGGACTGAAGAAGGGCGATATGGCGCAGGAGGCGGAACAGCTTCTTGCCAGCGCGAACTGGTTGCCGGAGCCGCTTCGCACGTCTGGTCATGTGCGCAACGCTTCGGCGCAGACATCTTCCGATCCCGCTCTATCCGAAGACGCCGGCACGATCGAAGAAACGGTGGCGATCGGCGAGGAAACGGCGATCGACGAACTCGCGGGCGAAGCCGAAGATGATGAGGCGTCGGCGAACGCTTCTCACGACGTCGCCGCGGAGTAGCCCTCCCCAGGGACTGAGCACCGAGGGACCCGTCGCAAGGCGGGTCCCTTTTGGTTTGGAGGGCCGAAACATGTCCGGACCAGCACGCGAATTCTCGCGTCGCCTTTCCGAGGACGCAGAAGCCGTGTGCCGGCGCTATCTGTCCAATGGACGTCGCTGCGGCAATTACTGGCTCGTTGGCGACATCAACAATACGCCCGGTCCCTCACTCTTTGTGCGCCTGAATGGCGACGCCGATGGACGAAACGCCGCCGGAAAATGGCTCGATGCCGCGACGGGAGAGCATGGCGACTTGCTCGACGTCATCCGCATCCGATGCAGCTTGAACAATTTCGGCGACGTTCTCGACGAGGCGCGACGCTTTTTGAACAGCCCGCGATGCGAGCTGGCGCCCGAGTGGAATAAGCGCGCGCCACTTTCTCCGACCGGTTCTCCCGAGTCAGCGCGACGGCTGTTCCATATGTCACGCCCGGTCGCGGGCACGCTGGCGGAAACCTATCTACGACATCGCGGCATCACCGCCTTTCGCGAGACGGGCGCGCTTCGCTTTCATCCGCGCTGCTACTATCGCCCCGATCGACATTCGCAGACGCAGACCTTTCCTGCGCTCATCGCCGCCATCACCGACGCCTCAGGCGCGATCACTGGTGTTCAGCGCACTTGGCTCGATCCCTCTGGCGAGGACAAAGCAGAGATCGAAACGCCACGACGCGCCATGGGGCAGCTCCGCGGCAATGGCGTCAGGTTCGGATGCGCCCGCTACATCATGGCGGCGGGCGAAGGCGTCGAGACCATGCTGTCGCTTCGATTCGCCCTTCCATGCCTGCCGATGATCGCGGCGCTCTCCGCGAATAATGTCGCGGGTGTGTTGCTCCCGCCGACTTTGCGCCGCCTCTATATCGCGCGCGACGATGACGCTGCCGGCGACGACGCTACGGATCAACTTGCGCAGCGTGCCTCAGCAGCCGGCGTCGAGACGATTGTCCTGTCGCCGACGCTTGCCGACTTCAATGACGATCTGCGCTTTCTAGGCGTCGATGAACTTCTTGCTGTGCTGCGAATCCAACTCGCCCCGGAAGATGTCAGTCGCTTCATGCAGCCAATGTTGGCGCACAACGCTGTCTGCTGACGGACGTACCAGCCCGGGCAGCATATCGAAGAATGATTTGCATTGCCTCCCCACCTCCCGAAAGGACCACGCCTGCGGCCTTCAAGAGGGACGGGTCCTGCGGCAAGCGATCCGACGCCGCAACGGCGGGCGGCGACTATTTTCCGCCGCGCCCTAGAGGGCGCTTTGCAGCGCGAAACAAAATAGCAGCCGACCGCCGTCCTCCGCTGCGCTACGGCCGCGAGGCGGTGCGCGCCTTCTCTTGCTTGCCGCTACGGACGCCCATGAAGGCCGCGACAGGCGCGGCCGATCCGGCAAAGGGCAGCGCCATGACAATCTATTCCGAAGATGCACATCCGGCTTCGTCATTCTCGACGTCCCCATCCGAGCGCGTTCTCACCGAATTGCAGCTTTATGGCTTTCGCCCCTTCGAGCACGAACCCGATCCGCGACCTTTGCCGGAAGCGCAGATCATCACCGGCGCGGTCGCCGACATTTTCGACGCGCTCGTCTCCACTCTGTACGAAACGAGGCTCGAGCCGGATCTCGAAAACCTGCTCTGGTCGACCGTCAATCTGTTTCATCGCGCGGTGCTTCGAACCGAGCGCGCGCTCGACGATAATGAGGCCGCGCAAAAGCGCAGCCAGACCGAACAGGACGGCTCCGAAATCCGCTCGGTCGAACTGGAGCGCCTGATCGCCGAAGGCGTCACGCTCATCGAGCGCCGCGACAGCATGGAGCTTTTCCGCGACGAAGCCGCCGATCAATACGAGCGCCACACGGGCTCGGCCTGGCGACCACGCGCGGGCTCCAAAGTCAATCACCGCGCCTTGACGTCGGCCATGATCGACAGCCGCGATTTTCTCATCGCGAAACGTCGCGCCGAATCCGATGCATTGCTGCCGCCCGGCCCCAAGATCGCCTTTACCGGCGGGCTCGAATTCAACGACCATCACGCCATCTGGGATCGTCTCGACAGGGCTCTGGCAAAACATCCCGATATGGCGCTTCTGCATGGCGGATCGCCCAAAGGCGCCGAGCGCATCGCCGCTTGTTGGGCCGACAATCGCAAGGTTTCACAAATCGTCTTCAAGCCGAACTGGAAGCGTCACGCCAAGGCGGCGCCATTCAAACGCAACGATCAGATGCTGGCGACACTGCCGATCGGCCTGATCGTCTATCCCGGCTCAGGCATCTCCGCCAATCTCGCCGACAAGGCGCGCATCCTCGGCATCCCGGTGTGGAAATTCAGCGACGGCGGCGCGTAAGTGCCGCATCGCAGCCATTCCCTAATCTGACCTTGAGAGTCAATTTTGTGCCTTTTCCTTAAATACTGAAGTCAGCTGAGTAGATCTGGCGTACCGGGCGCTCTTTTGGTCGGATTGCTCGCCGCCGCTCTTGCGCTCGCCGCCATCCGACGACTCTTTTCAGCGACGCGTTCGCCGGTGGCCCGCGCGCTCACCGCCGCGATTTTCGTGCTGCCAGCCGGATACGCCGGATACCACGCTGTTTTCGGGCTTGCGCGCCTGACGGGGGCGTCGTTGGTCTGGCAACAGACATTCGCGGTCATTGGCGCAATCGCAATCGGAGTGATGGCATGGACTCGGATCGCCTATCCCGCGGAGCAAGCAAACTGACCGGACGTGAATGGGATATTTGCGATGAGGGCCGTCAGGGTGAAGCCGTCGCTGACAGTTTCACGCTCGCTCATCGCCGTTGGAGCGAGCGCCGTTCCCCAACTCGCTCGTCACGGAACGAAAATGACGGCGGGCTTATTCCGACACAATCTCACCCTTAGCTTGTAGTGCATTCTGGAGGCCACAGGCATGCTGCAATTTTTTGGCGCGCGTAAACCGTCGCAATCGCTGCCAGAGCAACTCGACGCGATGCTGTCACGCTGCTTCGAGCCCCACGACGCCGGCGCGGCCATCATCGTCACGAAAAATGGCGAAACGCTTATTCGTGCGGCATATGGCTTGGCAGATTTGGAGCGCAATATCGCGCTCGATCCCGGCGCGACTTTCCGTTTGGGGTCGCTGACGAAGCAGTTCACCGCCGTCGGCGTCATGGTGCTCGCCGAGCGCGGAAAGCTCGCCCTGCGGCAAGATATCCGCGAGCTTCTCCCCGACTATCCGACCCATGGCAGAATCATCACGATCGAACATCTGCTGACCCACACTTCGGGCTTAAACGATTATACCGGTTCAAAAGATTTCAAGGAGACGATGGCGACGGACGTGTCCGTCCAGGCGTTGATCGACGAGTTCAAGAACGCGCCGCTGCAATTCGAACCTGGCTCGAAATTCGCCTACAGCAATTCGGGATATTTTCTGCTCGACGCGATGATCGAGCGGCTTTCCGGCCAGTCTTATGCGTCCTTCATGGCGGATCACGTCTTTGAGCCGCTAGGGCTTCATGACACCGCCTATGAAGGCTACGAACGCCGGCCGACGCCAAGGGCGCTTGGCTATAGCCATAAGAAACCGGCTGCGCCCGTGAGCATGACGCGCCCCTATACTGCTGGCGCGCTCGTCTCGACCGTCGACGACCTCGCGCGCTGGGACGCGGCAATATCAGCGGGCAAGTTGCTGAGCGCCCAATCCTGGCAGCAGGCGTTCACGCCCTTCAAACTCAATAATGGCCGCCCGTCGAAATACACCTATGGGTGGGGCGTCTTGCGAATGGGACCATTCCGCACCTTCGAACATGGCGGCGCGATACCCGGATTTGTGACACACGCCATACGTATTCCCGAAAAGCAGCTCTTTGTAGCTGTGCTCGCCAATGACGATGGCGGCGACCAGAATATTCTCAATTTGCTACGCGTGCTCTGGTACGGGCGCGTGCCAGCAATGCTGGCGGGGCGCGTCACGAAAGCGGCGATCGTCGCGGATCGTGCGGAGGCGAGAACGTCGGACGAGCATCGGCGTTGATGCTTCAAATCATACCGTACCTCACGGCGATGCCTCCGCAAACGCGCTGGCGGCGGAGAAGCCCAATTGCGTGGCGGGCTCCCACTTTCGCTCTGTCAGGCAGCTGGCGGGACGCGCCTTTCCTCAAGCAGTCGCCTTTTTACGCGCTGTCGCTTCTATTTTTTCGCTCCGAATTCTGCCGCTCTTGTCTTTGTGCGTTCTCTGTTCGCGAAGTCTCCGCTCGAGGTTGCTGTCTGGCCGGCGACGACCATCACGACCTCTCTTATGGCTTCATCTGGCCGAAGACCGGCTCCGCCTCGATCACCATAGCCGCAACAGCATAGGCGCAACTTTCTTCCCCTGACGCCTGTGGCGTCATTCCTCGCGAAACAAGAAAGCCGCGCCCCTGCCGTCCTTCGCGTTGCTGCGGCCCTCCGGGTGCGTCGGCGAGTCGCCTTCGGCCTGTTGATCGCCATCGAGGCCGCGATGGTCGCGGGCTCGAAGACAGCAGAACCTAAAGGAGACTTCCCATGGCGAACATCGGCTCTTTCAAGAAATCCGGCAACGAGTTCCAGGGCGAGATCGTGACGCTCAGCGTCCAGGCCAAAGGTGTCCGGATCGTTCCGGAAACGGCTCGCTCTAACGACAACGCCCCGAGCCACCGCGTCTTCGTCGGCCGCGCCGAAATCGGCGCCGCCTGGTCCAAGCGCTCGAACGAAGGCCGCGACTATCTCTCGGTCAAGCTCGACGATCCGAGCTTCACGGCTCCGATCTACGCCAACCTCTTCGACGACGAAGACGGCGATGGCTACTCGCTGATCTGGTCGCGCGGCCGCAGGCCGAACGGCGACTGACTGTTACGCCCCGCCCGAAGCGTCGGGTGGGGCTTCCTTCAAAATCTGCAGCGCATCGTCCTGCGTCGCCACAAGCGCTCCCCTGCCCCACTCTCTTAACGGGCGCACCCCGCTTCACAGCGCGGAATACCTAGTATATTAGGTGACGATATATTGGGTGTCGCGGCTGCCTGTCCGTATGAAACTACGGCAGGTCGTCGCGAAGAATCTCCGCCGGCTGCGTCAGGACAAGGGCCTGTCGCAGGAGGAGCTCGCCGACCGCGCGGACATCAACCGCAATTATGTCGGCATGCTGGAGCGCGAAGAACATGCCGCGACCGTCGACATGCTGGAGAAGCTCGCCGAAGTTCTCGACGTGCCGCCGGCTCACCTGCTCACCGAACACAACTAATCCACAGCGACGCCGCGCCTCTGGCGCAATTTTCCCGGGCGGCGTTAGAATTGCGCCCGGGCGGCTTGGGGTTCAGCATAACGGCGCAACACCATCCTCCCGCAAAATGTGCGCGAGGATGTGATGCCGCAAACAGTCACCGATATTGCGGAGAAGGCGCCGACCGAAGCGACGATCACCGACTATGATCGGGCGCATTACAGCGTCTATTTGCGCCTCATCGACGCCGCCAACGCCAAAGCGCCGTGGCCTGAAGTCGCAAGAATCGTTCTGGGCTTAGACCCCGACAATGACGCCGATCGCGCAAAGTCGATCTATGACAGCCACTTCGCGCGCGCGCGCTGGATGGTAGAGAATGGCTTTCGCGATCTCCTTCGAGAGAAGCCATAGCGAACGATCGCGCAGTTCGTCATCACGCGATGACGTCGATGCAGCTTCTGCTTTAATCCCGCACTGGTAACGTCAGCGCCCGGGGGCGACGCGTCAACGTATAAGGGTTGAGCGGCATGACCCAGAATGATTGGCAGTCTCCGGACGCTTACGACTATGTCCAGCACTTGAGCCCCGCGGGCCTCGCATTCGAGTTCCTGCGCCGCAATCCCAATTACCAGAATGATTTCCGTCACGCGCGCAATGAGGTGGCCCTCGGCGACGGCGCCGAGGCCGCAACTTCCGACGACCTCGCCCGCCGCTGGGGGCTGACATTTTCTTGGCGACCCAGAGGTTCGCGCCGACCAGCAATTCCTGTTTTGGCGCCCGGAAGTCGATCCCAATGTCGTCATTCTGAGTGAGAACGCCTGGAACGGTGAAGAGCAAATTGTCTTCGCGCCGCACCAATGGGCCGGCGCATTCGCCTCGCGTCCGTCCATAGGCGCCCTGTGCGGTGTTCTAAGACACGGCGATAGCGAGCACCGGCTCTACTTTCCGCACGCGCCTCGCGATAATGCCGCGCTCGCCGCCGTCATTCCCTACGACGACACGGCGGTGCAACGAACCGAAGCGACAATGCGCCTGTGGCGGTTGCTTTCCGGCAAGCCGCGCAGCGGCGGCTCACGTCTTTCACACACTCGCCGCAAACGCCTCGCCGCGGCGCTGCGCGCGCTCGATGGCCGTTTGACCGGCGCGAGCTATCGCGACATCGCGAAGCGCCTCTACGACCGCAAACGTCTCGAAAGCGAGCCCTGGAAAACGTCGTCGCTTCGCACTGTGACGATCCGTCTCGTCTCTGCCGGATTTGCGATGATGCGTCGGGACTACCGCCAGCTTCTACGCCTGCATTGATTAGGCCCCGAAGGGGTGACGTTTTTACGCCGTCGATTTTCGTCATCCCCCTTCGCGGCAACCTTCCGCCATCGTGAGCTTCGATCCGCTGCGATTTCCCAGCGCGGCAAGAACCCTTCGGAGCTTCGATCATGGCCGATCTCAACGCCGGACTCCCGCCTCGTTATCTCACCACGCCCGAGGCTGGGCGTTTCCTTGGACTCTCTGGCCGAACGCTGGAAAAGCACCGCACCTATGGCACCGGCCCGCGCTATTCCAAGCTCGGCGGACGCGTCGTCTACGCGATCGCCGACCTGCAAGACTGGGCGCAGCTCGGCGCCAAAGCCTCGACTTCGGACCCTGGCCATGGCCGCGTGCTACCCGCTCGACGCCACGCAGGAATTTCTCCGTCATCCTCGGGCGCCAATGCGCGCTTCAGCCGTCGCTGACGCGAGCGACAAGCCGTGTCGACAACTCGCCGTCAGCCGATCTCAAATGAGCGCGCCACGCTCGATCCATTCGACGCGCTCACCGGCCGCTTTGCGCCCCGTGACCAACGCGATCTGATGGAGCGACCATTCTTCTCGCTTGCCAAATCCAAGCGACTGACGCCGATCCATTACATATCCGGCGACATCGAAGTCGAGGTCTTCGCCCTACCCGCCTATGGCATGGCGACGATCTGGGACGCCGATATTTTGATCTGGGCCGGAAGCCAGATCGTCGAGGCGATGGACCGCGGTCTGCCGACATCGCGCTTTCTGCGCTTCACGCCCTATCAGCTGCTCACCGCAACCGGTCGCGCGACTGGCAATCGCGACTACCAATTGCTCAAGGGCGCGCTCACGCGCCTGCAATCCACCGTCGTACGGACGACCATCCGCCATGGCGAACATTGGCGGCGCCAACAATTCTCATGGATCAACGAATGGGGCGAGCGCGGTCTGCGCTCAGGACGAACCGAGGGCGTGGAGCTTGTCCTTCCTGACTGGTTCTACCAGGGCGTTCTCGACCGCAAGCTTGTGCTCACCATCGACCCCGCCTATTTCGCGCTGACCGGCGGCTTCGAGCGCTGGCTCTATCGCGTCGCGCGCAAGCACGCCGGCCGCCAGCCCGAAGGCTGGCGCTTTGACCTCCACCATCTACATGCGAAGAGCGGCAGCCTCGCACGATTTTCAGACTTCGCGCTGCAGCTTCGACGCATCGTCGCGCGCCAGCCCCTGCCCGGCTATCGTCTCACGATTATGCGAGATGACGCCGCGCGCATGGCGCTCGCGATCCATCCACATTTGCGCCCACGGCCTGTGGATAAGGAGTGGATAACTTCCGCCGATATCGGGACTTCGAACGCATCGCCTATCGGGACTTCGCCCGCACAATCATCGGGACTTCGAACGCACGAATCGCAGCTAACATTCTGGCCTCAATCGAACGTCGCCCGCCCTAACGATTCTAACTTTGATTCTAACTTTGCTGTTGTACTGCGCGCCTCTTGTGGACAACGCAGCGCGACGCCGAATCCTTGTCCATCGCAAAAAGACGACGCATCGCGCGAGGCGCGCCGCACATCGGAGGGCGAGCGATGAGCGCGCCGACCGAAGTCGAACTCTTCTTCATGCGGGGAAAAATCGAGCGCTGGATCCGCTTCGGAACGCCGATTGGCGAGCGCACACTCGATCGTCGCCGGCGCATCGCCTCCTTCGCCCCGGACTCTGTCTTCGCCTTCATTCGATGGGCGTCCAACGGTCACGGGACACTCGCTTCGCGCATCGACATTCTCCGCGCCTGTCATCCAGGCGAAACCTGTTCGACAGTCCCCGCGGTTCGGCCCGGCGCGGAAATTTTGCTGCGCGCCGTCGGATGGGAAAAGGTCAATCGTGTGCTGCACGCGATCGACGCGGTCGAAGCGCTCGGCCTTCCGCCTGACGATATTTGTCCCGACCATTGGCGTCACGTTCACAATCGGCTCGCCGCCGGATTGGCGCCTCGCCCCTATTCGCGAGAGCGGCATCGCGCCTGGTTGCTGCGCGCGCGGGTCGAAATCCAATGACAAGAATCTTCGCTCTCTCACTCCTCTCATGCGTCGCGCTCGCCTCGACTTCCATACTCGATCCTGCGCCGCTAGTCGTCTGGAACGCTTCCGCCAGCGTGCCGATCGGATTGTATGCGGTGCGGCCGATTGGCGACCTGGCCGTCACCGATCTTGTCGTCGCGCGGCCTCCAGAGCCGCTAGCCAGCCGCCTCGCCGAACGCGGCTATCTTCCGAAAGGCGCGCCGCTCATTAAACGGGTGGCGGGAGTGCCGGGACAGAAAATCTGCCGCGTGGGACTCTCTGTCACCATCGACGGCATTGTCATGGCCGAGGCGCGCGAACGTGATCACGCCAGCCGACCGCTGCCTCAATGGCGCGGCTGCTTCGTTCTCCGTCCCGGCGAAATCTTTCTGCTCAACTGGGATGAACCCGCGTCGCTGGACGGTCGCTACTTTGGCGCGTTCCCGATCGAAGGATTGATCGGGCGCGCCGCGCCTCTGTGGACGGTGGACGACGCTCAATGAGCACCCCCTCGCTCAACTTATTGAGCCGTCGAGGGGTCTGCGCGCGACTCAATTCCGCAACCCGAACTGCGATTGTCAGCGCGCTTCTCGTCGCCGCGACCGCCTCGCCTGCGCAGCCCAAAATGTTCGGTCTTCGCGCCTCGTCCGACGCCGAATCGCCAAAACAAGCTGTCACCAACGCCATTGAGGAGGCTTCACAGCGCTTCCACATACCAGCGGCGTGGGTGCGCGCCGTCATGCGCGCGGAGAGCGACAGCGACGCCAAGTCAGTCTCCGAAAAAGGCGCGATTGGCCTGATGCAGGTCATGCCGAAAACATACGCCGAGCTGCGGACCAAGCTCGGTCTTGGTCCCGATCCCTTCGATCCACGCGACAACATTCTGGCGGGCGCCGCCTATCTTGCCGACATGTTCGACCAGTACGGGGCGACGGGGTTTCTCGCCGCCTATAATGCCGGACCCCGGCGCTATGAACAGTATCTTTTTCGTGGCCGCCCGTTGCCGGCGGAGACCACGGACTACGTCGCCCGGCTCACTCCGCAACTCGGTCTGGGCGCTACCGCGATTGCGCAAAACGGCCCGTCCGGCGGCGCGCGGCACACGTCGATTTTCGTCGAGAGTTCGGCGTTCAATCTGTCGAATGACGCCCCTCCCAAGAGCGCCACGAAGTCATCCGACCAGCGCGCGCAGGCCGCACTTCATCCTCTCTTTCCGGCGTCGCCTCGGAACAACATTTTCGCGGCGGCGTCGCATACGCAAGGCGGCTTGAAAGCTTCGGCAGGCGGTGCTCCCGTGCAACCGAGCGGCTTATTTTTCGCGCGCGCGATGTCGAAGAAGACGCCATGAGCCTTTTCGTCTAGCCTCGTAGCTTAGCGTGTTTCATCGCGCCACTGTGCAAAGTGATCGGAGAACGAGCGCCAGCGAGTGACCGAAGGCGAGTGACCGAAGGCAAGATAGAAGACGCGGCACTGCCGCCATGCGAGCCCATGCTGCGCAGGGCTTTCGCGCGTGCCGGTCGGATGGGCGACGTGCCGTCACAGCAGCAATCTCTCGGCATCCCATCAAAATTGATGGCACTCGCGCAAAAGAGAAGGCGTCGTGAGCGATAGCGACGACGATCTTCGCGTTCGTCCCGGGCGCATTCGCCAAGGTCGAAGCGCACGCACGCCTAAGAGCTTCGTCGGGCAGGTTCTGAAAGCGGCGAACAGGGCTGGCGGCGTTGGCGTGCGGGGGCGGCTTGGGCGCGCCCCGCGCTCGACCTTTGGCCGAGGCCGCGGGCGCGCAATCGCCGTCGAACGGGGCCTCCTTTCGAGCACGCGGCGCGTTATCGTCAAGGCCCGCGTCGTTCGCCACAAGGGTCACGCCTTTCGATCGGCGCCGCTCGCCACCCATGTCGCCTATCTGCGGCGAGCGGGGGTCGCCCGCGATGAGCAGAAGGCGCGAATTTTCGAGGCCCGCTCGGATGCAGCGGACGCCGCCGCCTTCGTCGAACGCTGCAAGGACGACCGCCATCATTTTCGGTTCATCGTCAGCCCCGAAGACGCCACCGATATGGAAGACCTTCGCGCCTTCACCCGCGACCTCATGCACGAGGCCGAACGCGATCTCGGGACCAAACTGGATTGGGTGGGCGTCGACCATTGGAACACCGACAATCCGCATATCCATGTCCTCGTTCGCGGCAAGGCTGACGATGGCGACGATCTGGTGATCTCGCGCGATTATATTTCGAGCGGAATGCGGGCGAGAGCCGAACATCTCGTCGGTCTGGAGCTGGGACCAAAGCCCGAGCGCCAGATCCATGATGATCTCGCCCGCGAAGTCGACGCCGACAGGTGGACGCGGCTCGACCGATCGATCGCCGCCAGCGCCGATAAGAATGGCGTCATCGACCTGCGCCCAGCCGCGAGCCAACCCAATCCGGAGGTTCAGGCGCTCAAGATCGGCCGCCTGCAAAGGCTGACGCGGCTCGGACTCGCGACGTCCATCGGCCCGGCGCAATGGATGCTCGCGGAGGAGGCCGAGAGCACGTTGCGCGACCTTGGCCTGCGCGGCGACATCATCAAGACCATGCATCGCACCCTCACCGAGGCGCGGATCGAGAGAAGCA
Source organism: Methylocystis sp. (assembly GCA_022843525.1). Taxonomy (GTDB): domain Bacteria; phylum Pseudomonadota; class Alphaproteobacteria; order Rhizobiales; family Beijerinckiaceae; genus Methylocystis. The sequence goes on from JALHNR010000011.1 coordinate 19,229, forward strand.
CGGCGGATTTCGCAATCCATAGCGAGAGGGACGACGCGCCAATCGTCGGACGACTCGTCGCGCGCGGCCTGTCCGACGAGCTGACCGAGAAAGCTTACGCCATCGTCGACGGCGCCGACGGCCGCATCCATCATCTGACTCTTCCCAATGTGGAAGCGACGAGCGACGCCGCGCCCGGCACCATCGTCGAGCTGCGGCGCTATGCTGACGCCAAGGGCGCAGAGCGCATCGCCCTCGCCGTGCGGTCCGATTTGTCGCTCGCCGACCAAGTTAAGGCGGAGGGAGCGACGTGGCTTGATCGGCGACTTGTTGAACGCATGGAGACGCCTCTCGCCCATGCTGGCTTCGGCCAGGAGGTGCGCGAAGCGCTCTCCGCTCGGATCGAACATCTTTCCGCCTCGGGCCTCGCCAGCCGGCAAGGTCAGCGCGTGACCTTTGCGCGCGATCTTCTCGGGACGCTGCGGCGGCGAGAGCTCGACGCGGTCGGCGCAAAACTCGCCAGCGAAACCGGACGGCCCTATCAACTCAAGACCTCGGGCGCCGCCGTGGCCGGCGTCTACCGGCAAAGACTGTCGCTCGCCTCCGGCCGCTTCGCCATGATCGATGACGGCCTCGGTTTCCAGCTCGTCCCCTGGTCGCCGTCGTTGGAGACGAAGCTCGGCCAACACATCTCCGGCGTCATGTCGCCTGGCGGCGGCGTCGATTGGAGCTTCGGCAGGAAACGCGGTCTTGGGATCTGAAAAGTCTCACGGACCACGCCAGTCTTTGCGCGCGAACCCGCGATATTCTTCGATCCCGACCGCGCGCCCCTTGCATCTCATCTCTCGTCGTCCCGATCTTCGGCGCCATGTCCGGAACGAAGATTCTCTGGGGCCAGATCGTCATCGTCCTGTCGATCGTCCTCATCGCGATCTGGTTGGCGACGCAATGGACCGCCTGGCGTCTCGGATTCCAGCCGGAGCTTGGATCGTCGTGGTTCGTGTTGCGCCCCAATCTTCCGATTTACCCGCCGCCCGTTTTCTTTATGTGGTGGTATCAATTCGACGCCTATGCGCCGGAAGTTTTTCTCGAGGGAGCCGCAATCGCGACGTCGGGCGCTTTCCTCGCCATCGCCGCCGCGATCGGTCTTTCCGTCCATCGCGCCCGCGAAGCGAAATATGCGACGACGTACGGCTCGGCCCGCTGGGCGGATGAGACCGACATTCGCCGCGGCGGCTTACTCGGTCCAGACGGCGTCGTGCTCGGGAAGTTTACCGACGCTTATCTCCGACATGACGGCCCGGAACATGTGCTCTGCTTCGCGCCGACGCGCTCCGGCAAGGGCGTCGGCCTAGTTGTGCCGACCCTCCTCGCCTGGTCCGGATCCGCCATTGTGCACGACATCAAGGGCGAGAACTGGTCCCTGACGTCGGGTTGGCGCGCACGCTTCGGCCGCGTCCTCCTCTTCGATCCGACCAACCCGGACAGCGCCAGCTACAACCCCTTGCTCGAAATCCGGCGCGGCGACGCCGAAGTGCGCGACGTGCAAAACGTCGCCGACATTCTCGTCGACCCGGAAGGCGCCCTCGAGCGGCGCAATCATTGGGAGAAGACCAGCCACTCTCTCCTCGTCGGCGCGATCCTGCATGTCCTCTATGCGGAAGACGACAAGACGCTGTCCGGCGTCGCCAATTTTCTGTCCGATCCGGAGCGGCCGATCGAAACGACGCTCGGTGCCATGATGACCACGAAACATTTGGGCGAGAGGCCTCATCCGGTCATCGCCTCCGCAGCCCGCGAGCTCCTGAACAAGAGCGAAAACGAGCGCTCCGGCGTGCTCTCGACCGCCATGTCGTTTCTGGGGCTCTATCGCGATCCCGTCGTCGCCAAGGTCACGTCGCAATGCGACTGGCGCATTGCCGATCTGGTTTCAAGCCAAGGCCCAACGACGCTCTATCTCATCGTGCCGCCCTCCGATATCAGCCGCACCAAGCCGCTGGTGAGGCTGATCCTCAACCAGATTGGACGCCGGTTGACGGAGGAACTCGAGGGAAGATCGAACCGACGTCGACTCCTGCTCATGCTTGACGAATTCCCCGCGCTCGGCCGCCTCGATTTCTTCGAGTCGGCGCTCGCCTTCATGGCCGGTTATGGGCTCAAAGCCTTTCTCATCGCCCAGTCGCTCAATCAGATCGAGAAAGCCTACGGCGCCAATAACGCCATCCTCGACAACTGTCATGTGCGCGTCGCCTTCGCGACCAACGACGAACGCACCGCGAAGCGGGTTTCCGATGCGCTCGGCACCGCCACCGAAATGCGCGCGATGAAAAACTACGCCGGTCATCGCCTGTCGCCCTGGCTCGGCCATCTCATGGTCTCGCGTCAGGAGACAGCGCGCCCGCTTCTAACCCCGGGAGAGGTGATGCAGCTCCCGCAGGACGAAGAACTCATTCTCGTCTCGGGCGCGCCGCCGATCCGCGCGCGCAAGGCGCGGTATTTCGAAGACGCGCGCTTCAACGCGCGCATTCTCCCGCCGCCGGTTCCGTCAGCTGCCAATCCTAACGAGGACCGTGCGCAAGAGGAAGACTGGACGTCCTTGTTTCCAATCAACGCACGAATCTCCTCCGAAGAAGCCGAACGCGCGCCCAAGAATGAAGAGGAATCAGACACCGCAAACGGCGGAATACGGCGTGAGCCAGCGCTGCCGAAACACGAAGCGATCACGCCGGAAATCCCTGCGTCGCGAAAAGAGTTCACCTTCGCCGATGACGAAGCGGATGACGAACCCGTCCAAGTCAAAGCCCTCGGTGACCGAATGCGCTCACTTGCGCGCCAAGCTACCCTCGATCCCGACGATGGCCTGCGACTTTGAGGTCGGCAAATGAAGGGCCGTTTGAACTGCTATTTCGACGCCGCGCTTCTCAAACGTCTCGACGAGCTCGCCGCGCGCAGAGGACTCTCCAAATCGACCATCGTCGAAGCGGCGCTCGCTTCTTTCCTCTCTCCTGACGCCGTCGATCAGCGCGAAGCGGCGATCACACGCCGTCTCGACAAAATGACGCGCGCGATCGAACGTCTCGAGCGCGACGTCTCGATCGGCAACGAAGCGCAAGCGCTTTATATCCGTGCCTGGCTCACCGCGACGCCGCCATTGCCCGAGGGCGCGCAGGCCGCCGCCCAAGCCAAAGCGCGAGAAAGATATGACAGTTTCGTCGAAGCGCTTGGCCGACGGCTGGCGAAGGGCCAGCGATTCTCCCGGGAGATCGCCGAGGATTTCAAGTCGTCCGTCGAAGCGACGTCTCACGAAAGCGAGTAAACAGGTTGCCTCCGGTCCGTTCGAACTTGCCGTTCCCCTGTCTTTGCACGCCAGAGCCCTACGGCCATGACGGGCTTGTTGCATGAGAGCGAGTTCGGCCTTTCTTAATCAACCCCGGTTTCGAGCCGCGAGCGAGCGATTCGACGAGGACCGGGGACAGCTGTGGCGGCTCACACTCAACACGCAGAAGCGATCTCGCGCGGCGCGCGCATGCTACGCACGGCCCTGGGAGCGCAAATCGCCGAATGGCTCGACGATAACAGCATCGTCGAAATCATGCTCAATCCCGACGGAAGGTTGTGGCTCGATCGGCTGACGAGCGGACTGGAAGATGCAGGCGCGAGCCTCTCGCCCGAAGATGGCGAACGCATCGTGCGGCTCGTTGCGCACCATGTCGGCGCCGAGGTTCATCCGGGCGCGCCGCGGGTCTCGGCGGAACTGCCGGAAACAGGCGAGCGCTTCGAGGGACTGCTGCCGCCCGTCGTCGCGGCGCCGGCCTTCGCCATCCGCAAGCCGGCGGTCGCTGTCTTCACGCTTGATGACTATGTCGCCGCTGGGATCATGGGTCCGCAGCAGGCGTCGATCCTGCGCGCCGCCGTCGTCGAGCGAAACAATATTTTTGTCGCCGGCGGCACGTCGACCGGCAAGACGACGCTCGTCAATGCGCTGCTTGTGGAAGTCGCCAGGACGAATGATCGCGTTGTCCTGATCGAAGACACGCGCGAACTGCAATGCGCCGCGCCAAACCTTCTGGCGCTGCGCACCAAGTACGGCGTCGCGACCCTCTCCGAGCTCGTCCGCTCATCGCTGCGCCAGCGACCTGATCGCATTCCGATCGGCGAAGTGCGCGGCAGCGAAGCCCTCGATCTCCTGAAGGCATGGGGAACCGGACATCCGGGCGGCGTCGGCACGATCCACGCCGGTTCGGCGCGCGGCGCGCTGCGCCGTCTCGAACAGCTCATCCAGGAAGCCGTCGTCACCGTGCCGCGCGCGATGATCGCCGAAACAATCCAGATCATCGCCGTTCTCGCCGGTCGGGGCGACAACCGCCGGCTCATCGAACTCGCCGCCGTCCAGGGCCTGACCGAATACGGCGACTATGCGCTCGCCGATCTCACCCATCTCAAGCTCGGAGAAGACCATGAATAGAAACTTGGCTCGTAAACGCCTCGGCGCTGCCGTTCTCATCATTGGCGGCGCCGTCCTTTCGACGCCGTCTTTCGCCGCCGGCTCCAACATGCCCTGGGAGCAGCCGCTCCAGCAGATCCTGCAATCGATCGAAGGGCCGGTCGCCAAGATCGTGGCGGTGATCATCATCATCATCACGGGCCTGACGCTCGCCTTCGGCGACACATCCGGCGGGTTTCGGCGACTGGTGCAGATCGTCTTTGGTCTGTCCATCGCCTTCGCCGCGTCGAGCTTCTTCCTGTCCTTCTTCTCCTTCGGCGGCGGAGCGCTGATCTGATGGAGAACGCGTTCATTCAAAATGGCGGATCGGTCGCGGGCTTTCGGATTCCCGTCCACCGCGCCTTGACCGAGCCGATCCTGCTTGGCGGCGCGCCGCGCGCCATCGCCATTCTCAACGGCACGCTCGCAGCGGCGCTCGGCCTTGGTCTGCGTCTTTGGATTCCTGGGCTCGCCTTCTGGATCGTGGTGCAATTTGCCGCCGTCTGGGCGGCGAAGCGCGACCCCGATTTCGTCGAGGTCGTGCGCCGGCACTTGCGCTACCCCGCGCATCTTGGCGCTTGAGGAGAGGCGTTCATGCTGAACCTCGCCGAATATCGCAAGAAGCCGCAAAGCCTCGCCGATTTCTTGCCCTGGGCGGCGCTGGTCGCGCCCGGCGTCGTCTTGAACAAGGACGGCTCGTTCCAGCGAACGGCGCGCTTTCGCGGACCAGACCTCGAAAGCGCGACAGAGGCCGAACTCGTCGGCGCGACGGCGCGCTTGAACAATGCGCTGCGGCGCCTCGGCTCCGGCTGGGCGATCTTCGTCGAGGCGCAGCGCAATGCCACGCAGCATTATCCCGCAAACCTCTTTCCCGATCCGATTTCGGCGCTGGTCGACGAAGAGCGCAAGGCGCAGTTCGAAGAGGAAGGCGCGCATTTCGAGAGCGGCTATTTTTTGACGCTCGTCTATCTGCCGCCGGAAGACGACGCGGCCGGCGCCGAGAGCTGGCTCTATGAGGGACGCGCCGCGGGCGACTCCCCGCGTGCGACGCTTGGCGGTTTTATCGGTCGCACCGATCGCTTGTTGCAGCTGATCGAGGGCTTTGCTCCAGAGGCCGAATGGCTCTCCGACAGCGAGGCGCTGACCTATCTTCATTCTTGCGTCTCGACCAAGCGCCATAATGTACGCGTTCCCGAGACGCCGATGCATCTCGACGCGATCCTCGTCGACGAGCCGCTGACCGGCGGCCTCGAGCCGCGGCTTGGGAATGCGCATCTGCGCACCCTCACCATCATGGGCTTTCCATCCGCAACCTATCCTGGCGTCCTCGACGAACTCAATCGGCTCGCCTTTCCCTATCGCTGGTCGACGCGAGCGATCACCCTCGACAAGCTAGACGCAACGAAACTCCTCACCCGCATCCGCCGGCAATGGTTCGCCAAGCGCAAATCGATCTTCGCCATCCTCAAGGAGGTGATGACCAACGAAGCGTCGGTGCTTCTCGACACTGACGCCCACAATAAGACGCTCGACGCCGACGCGGCGCTGCAGGATCTGGGCTCCGATTTCATCGGCGAAGCCTATGTGACGGCGACGCTGACCGTCTGGGACGATGATCCGCGCCTCGCCGACGAAAAGCTTCGTCTCGCCGAGAAGGTGATCCAGGGCCGCGACTTCACCTGCATGGTGGAGACGGTCAATGCGATCGAGGCCTGGCTTGGCTCGCTTCCCGGACATGTCTACGCCAATGTCCGCCAGCCGCCGGTCTCGACGCTGAACCTCGCGCATATGATTCCGCTCTCGGCAGTCTGGGCCGGGCCGCTGCAGGATACGCACCTTCACGCGCCGCCGCTGTTCTTCGCGCGGACCGAAGGGTCGACGCCGTTTCGGTTCTCGCTGCATGTCGGCGATGTCGGCCATACGTTGATTGTCGGTCCCACCGGCGCCGGCAAGAGTGTGCTGCTGGCCCTGATGGCGTTGCAGTTTCGCCGCTACCACAATTCTCAAACTTTCATCTTCGATTTCGGGGGGTCGGCGCGGGCCGCGACGCTCGCCATGGGGGGCGACTGGAACGATCTTGGCGGCTCGCTCAATGACGACGCCATCGATCCGGTCTCCCTGCAGCCGCTCACGCGGATCAATGAGGTCGCGGAACGCGCCTGGTCCGCCGAATGGATCGTCGCCATCCTTGCTCGCGAAAATGTCAGCGTCACCCCCGAGGTCAAAGAACATCTCTGGACGGCGCTCGGCTCGCTGGCGTCAGCGCCAATTACTGAGCGCACGCTCACCGGCCTTTCAGCGCTTCTGCAATCGAACGCGCTCAAACGTGCGCTGCAGCCTTTCTGCCTCGGCGGACCGCATGGACGGTTGCTCGACGCAGAGGCCGAAGTTCTGGGCGCCGCCGACATCCAGACCTTCGAGACCGAAGGCCTGATTGGCTCATCGGCCGCGCCAGCCGTTCTCGCCTATCTCTTTCATCGCATCGAAGGCCAACTGGATGGTTCGCCGAGTCTCATCATCATCGATGAAGGCTGGCTCGCTCTCGACGACAAGGGCTTTGCCAGCCAGTTGCGCGAATGGCTGAAAACCCTACGCAAGAAGAACGCTTCCGTCGTCTTCGCCACACAGTCGCTCGCCGATATCGAAACGAGCCCTATTGCGCCGGCGATCGTCGAGAGCTGCCCGACGCGCTTGTTCCTGCCGAATGAACGCGCCTTCGAGCCGCAGATCGCCGCCATCTATCGCCGCTTCGGCTTGAACGACCGCCAGATCGA
>JALHNR010000012.1 GCA_022843525.1 Methylocystis sp.
AATAGACCGGCGCCGGGACAAATCCGAAGGTCTTGGCCAATATGCCAATGTCGAAACGGGCGAAGTGGAAGAGCTTCAGAACGGCCGGATCGGCGAGCAGGCGCTCGAGATTGGGCGCGCGCGTCTGACCGCGCCCGAACTGGACAAGCTCGGCGTTCCCGTCGCCGAAGGAGAGTTGCGCCAGGCAAAGCCGGTCACGATGCGGATTGAGGCCCAGAGTCTCGGTGTCGATCGCGACAATGGCGCCAGCGCCGATCCCCTCGGGGAGATCGCCCTGGTGGAGGCGGATGGTCATGCGGCTCGAATCTTTCGATGTGGAGCGGACAGTCTATCGCAGAATGCGCAGGGCTTGTCGAAGCGTTGCGGGTTCGCGCCCGACGCGCTCGCCTGCGCGGCGAATTGTGCTAACTAATGGCTGGGCCCTGGTCGATGGACCTCCTGGCCCAGGGAGTAACCCCATGCGTTACATTCTTGCTTTGATTGTCGCTTGCGCAATTGCTGCGCCGCCCGCCTCCGCGGCGTCCTCAAAATCCACCGCCAAATCCGTTTCGGCCGCAAAATCGGACCAGGCGACAAAAACCGGCAAGCGCAATCGGCAGAACGCCGATCATAGCGGCGCCGGCGGCATCCATCCTTTGGTTGGAAGCGGCGATTATTAGGGCGCGGTGACGCGGGTATAAGAGAGTTTGCACCGCCCTGCCCGCGAATGTTTTTGGAGAAAGGTCTTATGGACTTTGGCCATGAGCCAAGTGAGCATTGAACGCCTTGCGGGGAGCGCTGACGATCCGTCCTTAAATGTCGTTTTTGTGCATGGCCTCGGCAGCGGCCCGCGGTCCGCCTGGACACATGAGAGCGAGACCGAATGCCTGTTCTGGCCTGATTGGCTGGCGCAGGACATTCCAGACCTCGCCTCGTATACGGTCGGCTATCCCGCCGACAAAATGACATGGAACAAGGGCTGGTCGGTCGAGGAATCTGCGGTTGCGCTGACTGAGTTGCTGCGAACGGAAGAGGTCTTATGGACCTCCGGCAAGAAAACGCCGATCGTTTTTGTCTGTCACAGCCTGGGCGGCATTATTGTCAAAAAACTCATTCTCAAGGCCAATAGCGTTCGCGAAGTTGATACGCCGACCGGCGAATTCCTCGACCGAGTTGCCGGCGTCGTTTTTCTCGCCACGCCGCATAACGGTTCCGCGCTGGCGACTCTCGCAAGCAAGTTTGGTTGGCTCGTCAGCGATACGATGAAGGATTTGGTCGCGAACAAATCCCAACTTGCAGGCCTTGGCAACGACTATCGGAATTACATATGGGCGAACAGCGGGCGCATTCGTCACAGAGTCTATTTCGAGAAGGACAGCGTCGATATTGAGAATACCGTTAGTTCCGTCGCCCGCAGATTCATGGGTCCGAAAGCTGGAAGCGCATTCGGTTTCGTAACGGGCAAAATTGTCAGCGTCGTCTTCCGAAAGGTCGTGTCCTCAAGCAGCGCCAATCCCGGTCTACCAGGGCCTGACCCCGTTCCTGTTGGCCGTGATCACATAAATATTTGCAAGGTCGCGGACAAGAATGATCCGCTCTACAAAGGCGTGCGCGCTTTTCTCAAAGACACTCTTCGGCCACGACCGCCCTCCACGCGGGAGGTCATCGAGGAAACTAAGGACACAGCCGAGGCTGCCAGGAAAAACGCGGAAGCGGTTTCACAGCAACAGCGATTGGACAGCGCCAAGCTCGACGAACTTCTCGGTATGGCGCGCCAGTCTGGCACGATGCAACGCGCCAAAGACAAAGGAATTTCCGAAGCTGCGCTGCGTGCGGTGGTAGAAAGGCTGGGTGGCGAAGGTCTCTCACGGGATGACCTTATCCCCTGGCTCGATCAATGGACGGCGGCGGCGGCGCGCGAATTGCGCGGAGGCGCTAACGAGGGTGAAGCTTTCGAGCGCGCCTTCGAGAAAGCAAGGGAACTCTTCAACGCCGGCCGCATCGCCGAAGCTTCGCAGCCATTCATGGAAGAGTTGGCGCGGCAGCGGAAGGCGCAAGAACTGCGCCGCGAAGAGGAGAAGCGGAGCAATCTGCGCCTGATAGAGGAAGCGATAAAATACGACAAGCTCGCTTTTGATGGCGAGGCCGCCGCCGCCAAGCTGCGTATAATGGCCGACATTGAGGGCGAACGAACGCCAGACGCGCTCGGGGCTTATCTCTTTAGTAAGGCGGGGGAATTTTACGAGAGCGGGTATCGCGCTGGAGATAATGCAGCGCTGTTGGTCGCCATCGCCGTTTTTCGCGAGGCCCTGAAAGAACGAACGCAAGAGCGCGTTCCGCTCGATTGGGCCGCTACTCAGAATAATCTCGGCTTCGCGCTCTTGAGGCTTGGGGAGCGCGAAAACGGAACAATTAGGCTCAAGGAAGCGGTCAGTGCGTTGCACGAAGCGCTGACAGAACTAACGCTAAAGCGCGTTCCGCTCAGATGGGCGAGGACGCAAAACGTGCTTGGCCTTGCACTACTGAGAATCGGGGAACGCGAAGCGGGTACATCGAAGCTGGAGGAAGCAGTCGTCGCCTTTCGTGAGGCGCTGAAGGAACTAACTCAAGAGCGCGTCGCACTCGGCTGGGCGATGACGCAGAACAATCTCGGCCTTGCACTCTTGAGAATCGGGGAACGCGAGTCGGGCACAGCAAAGCTGGAGGAAGCGGTTACCGCCTTTCGAGAAGCCCTGAGGGAAAATAAGCGTGAACTGGTCCCGCTTAACTGGGCGATGGCGCAGAACAATCTCGGCAATGCGCTTCGAACGCTGGGCGAGCGCGAGAATGAGTTAACGAAGCTGAATCAAGCGATTGATGCCTTTCGAGAGGCGTTGAAGGAATATACGCGCGAGCGCGTTCCGCTAGAATGGGCAATGACGCAAAACAATCTCGGCATTGCGCTTCTGAGGCTCGGGGAGCGCGAAACCGGAACAATTAAACTCAAAGAAGCGGTCAACGCCTTTCGCGAGGCGCTGCAAGAACGAACGCAAGAGCGCGTTCCGCTCGATTGGGCAATGACACAAAACAATCTCGGCAATGCGCTTCTGAGGCTTGGGGAGCGCGAAGCCGGAACAAGTAAACTCAAGGAAGCGGTCAATGCATATCGCGAGGCGCTGAAAGAGCGAACGCAGGAGCGCGTTCCGCTCCATTGGGCCGCGACTCAGAACAATCTCGGCTTCGCGCTTCTGAGGCTCGGAGAGCGCGAAGCTGGAACAATTAAGCTCAAGGAAGCGGTCGGTGCGTTTCACGAGGCCCTAAAGGAACGAACGCAAGAGCGCGTCCCGCTCGATTGGGCAATGACGCAAAATAATCTCGCCAATGCGCTTCGCGTAATTGGAGAACGGGACAGGGATACGACGAAGCTTAAGGAGGCGGTCGCCGCATTTCGAGAGGCACTAAAGGAAAATACTCGTCAGCAGGTTCCTCTCGATTGGGCAATGACGCAAAACAATCTCGGCAATGTGCTTTTGGCGCTCGGAGAACGCGAGCGAGATGCGACCAAACTTGAGGAAGCAGTCGTCGCTTATCATGAGGCGCTGAAAGAACGAACGCAAGAGCGCGTTCCGCTCGACTGGGCAATGACGCAAAACAATCTCGGCAATGCGCTTAGAGCGCTCGGTCAACGGGACAGGGACACGACCAAACTTGAGGAAGCAGTCTTCGCTTATCGCGAAGCGCTTCAGGAACGAACGCAAGAGCGCCTTCCGCTCGACTGGGCAATGACGCAAAACAATCTCGGCAATGTGCTTTTGGCGCTCGGAGAACGACAGAGAGATGCGACCAAATTTGAGGAAGCGGTCTTCGCTTATCGCGAAGCGCTCCAGGAACGAACGCAAGAGCGCGTTCCTGAAGATTGGGCAACGACGCATAACAATCTCGGCAACGCGCTATTGGCGCTTGGAGAACAGGAGAGAGATACGACCAAACTTGAGGAAGCGGTCGCCGCCTTTCGCGAGGCGTTGAAGGAAAGGACGCAAGAGCGGGTTCCGCTTGATTGGGCGGTGAGCCATGGCAACCAAGGCCTCGCAATGTTAACGATCGCGGAACGCAAGCGCGACACCCTGATGGCGCGAACCGCTTTCCGGCAGATTGATGCTGCTTATGAGACAATGCTCGAAGGCGCGCATGCTCCATTCGCCGAATATTTCAAAGCGCGCTTGGCTGAAGCCCAATCCATTTTAGATCGTCTCTCCGCGCGCTAAGCCGACGATCATCGTCGGCTGGGGTGGTCTACAGGTGAGCGTTTGGGCTCGTCTGCGGCTGTCTGGCACCGTCGTCCAATGTCGCCCTTAACCGAGAAATGCATGGGTTTTGCGTGCGTTGTCGACGACCGGCTGTCTGGCGCAGTCGCATACTGTCGGGACATGCTAGGTGACTAGTAGACAGCAAGCCGAGCAGTAGCGCTCCGAGCACGTAAGCCCGAGCGGCGCGGCGACGCGCAAAGTTCTCTTGTCAGACGCCCGCCAAGTCTTCACTCTATCGCAATGCAAAATTCGCGGGATGGCGAGAGAACGCCGGTGAACGATCAAATCAACGGCCTTAACGGCTCCGACCGCCGCTTCAACGCGCTGGTCATCGAACTGGCGATCCGCCTGTTCGCGATTGGCGCGCTGATCTACTGGACCTTCATCATCGTCCTGCCTTTCGCGGCCATTATTCTGTGGAGCGTCGTGCTCGCCGTGGCGCTCTATCCGATTTTTCGCGTGGTGGCGGAAATATTGGGCGGCCGGCCAATAACTGCCGCCGTTTTGATGACGATCGCCGGCCTGGTGCTGATCATCGGACCCGTCACCTGGATGGCGGTCGGCGCCATCGACCCCATCAAAACGCTGATGGCGGGGATCGAGACGGGCAATATCGCCGTCCCGCCGCCGCCCGCCTCGATCAAGGACTGGCCGTTCGTCGGCGAGCAGCTCTATTCCTTCTGGCTGCTGGCCTCGACCAATCTGCGCAGCGCCTTCACCCAAGTCTTGCCGCAGCTGAAGCCCGCCGGGGAATTCTTGCTCGACATGGCGAAGAGCGCCGGCGCGGGCACGCTCAAATTCCTCGTCTCCGTCCTGCTCATGGGCTTCATTCTCGCCGCCGCGCCGCAAATGCTCGCGGGGGCGCGCGCGCTGTCGCGGCGCATCGACCCTTCCAGCGGCGAGAAATTCGTCGATCTCGCCGGCGCGACGATCAACGCGGTTTCGCGCGGCGTCATGGGACTGTCGCTGTTGCAGGCCGTGGTTGGCGGCGCCGGCATGTATCTCGCCGATGTGCCGGGCGCGAGCCTGCTGACGATCGCCATTCTGGTTCTCGGCATTGTTCAGATCGGGCCATTGATCGTCGTGGCGCCTGTCATCTTCTGGGCGTGGACGACCTTGGCGACCGGGCCGGCGCTGGCGCTGACGGTCTGCATGCTCAGCGTCAATTACGTGGACAACGTGCTGAAGCCCTTCATTTTCGCGCATGGGCTGTCGACGCCGATACCGGTGATTTTCGTGGGCGTGATCGGCGGCGTTCTGGCGCATGGCATCGCCGGCCTGTTTGCCGGACCGGTCGTGCTCGCCGTCGTTTGGGAGCTGACGAAGGCCTGGATCGCCGACGACCTCAAATTGGTCAACGACCCAGCCGCCGAACCCGACTTCAACGTGGAGACGTCGCCGATCCTACCGTCCGCGCAAGGCGTTAAGAACCTTTAGGCCGGCGCGGCCATTGCGCTGCAAGCCGGCGCGCGACTGGAAGTCGGCGATCGCCTCTTTGGTTTTCGTGCCGATCACACCATCGGAGTCGCCGACGTCATAGCCGCTGCGGGTCAGAAGCGCTTGCAATTCGCGGCGCTCGGCGCGCGAGAGGCCCGGATCGTCGGTCGGCCATGGCGTTTGAATGCCCGGCCGTCCGCGCAACCTGTCGGACAGGACGCAGATCGCCAGCGCGTAAGATTCGGAGGCGTTATAGGCGTAGACCGCGTCGAAATTTTTCGTGACCAGGAACGCGGGTCCGTTCCGCCCCGCCGGCAGCAGCAGCGCCGCAGCTCCCTCGCCGAGGCCGCCGCCGTCGAGGCGCGTCACGCCGCGCGCGTGCCAGAAGCCCATGGATTGACGGCCCTTGCGTCCGGAAGGTCCGGAATAGCCTTCCGGCAGACGCACTTCGAAGCCCCAAGGCGTTCCGGAACGCCAGCCGCTCTTGCGCAGATAATTCGCCGTCGAGCCGAGCGAGTCGGCCGCCGAGCTGGCGATATTGCGCCGCCCGTCGCCGTCGAGATCGACCGCCATGCCGAGAAAGGTCGACGGCATAAATTGCGTGTGGCCGAAGGCGCCCGCCCAGGAGCCGTAGAACTCCTCCGGCGCGATATCGCCGTGGTCGAGGATTTTGAGCGCGGCGATGAATTCCTTGCGCCAATAGTCATTGCGGCGCGGCGCTTCGCAGGCGAGCGTCGCGAGGCTCTGCACCACGGGGCGCTTGCCGAAACTCTTGCCGAAGTCTGATTCGACGCCCCACACGGCGACGATGGTCGGAGCGTCGACGCCGTAGCGGCTTTCCGCCGCGTGCAGCGCGCGGGAATGCTGATGCAGCATCACGCGCCCCTCGTCCACGCGCTCCTCGTCGACGAGCCCGGCGACATAGTCCCAGACGGGCGTCGTAAACTCCGGCTGCTTGTCCATGAAGCTGACGGCGTCGTTGGGGGCGAGCCCATTCGTCGCCGACGCGATCGTCTGCTGGCTGACGCCCGCGCCGGCCGCCGCCGAGCGCAGGCTGGACAGGCAGCTCGACCATTCGGCGCGGGCCGGCGCTGCCGTGAGCATGAGCGCGGCAAGCGCCGCCAGAAGATGATGTGCCTTCATGCCGCGAATTCTAACGTAAGGACGCGGCTTTTTCATGAGCCGCATCGGCCGTGAAAAGACCGCGTCACTCGCAGACGCGGCGCGGGCGGGAGCCGATCACTTCGCCATATTCGTCGAAGACCGGACGGCGCTCGACCCAGCACACCGGCGGCGGCGCGACATAGACGGGCGCAGGCGCATAGACCACGGGCGGCCCCGAGTTGGCGAGCGCCCCGCCGGCGATGGCGCCAAGCGCAAACCCGCCAATGCCCGCCGCAATGGCCGGGCCGGCGGAATCGGCGTGCGCCGGCGCAATCGGCGCCAGGGCTGCGGCGCCGAGAGCCAAAGCCGCCGAAAGCGTCGCAATAGTTCTGCGCATCTTACTCTCCCAAGAGGGGCGAGCCACATGTCCGCACGCGCTGCGCCGGCAAGCTCGCTCGATGGGACAATAGGAGCGATCCCGTAGACGAATCGTTAATGGCCCGGCAAGCGAGGCTTCAAAGCTGCGAGACCCGCGGCTTGCCGGAAGGCGACTTCGGCGCCGGCTTGACCGGGGTCTGCTCCCGCGCGCCCTGGCCGCCGCCCGTCCGGATCGCCGGCGCGTCATTCGCCTCCGACGTCGGGGTTTTGGCCCGGAACGCGACGGCCAGCGCCTTGGCCGCGGCAAGTTCCTTGGAATCCAGCCGGGCGCCGATTTCGTCGCGCTTTTTGGCCGCGTCTTCATCGCCCTGGTCCGCTGCGGCGGAGAACCACACATATGATTGCTGCAGATCGCGGCTGATGCCGAGGCCGCGGGCGTAGAGGATGCCGAGATTGAACTGGCTGTCACGGATGCCGTATTCGGCCGCCCGACGGAACCACTCCGCAGCGGCGGCGTAATCCGGCTTGCCTTCGCCGCCCTCGGCGAGAAGCACGGCGACATTATGCATGGCGCGGGCGTTGCCGGATTCGGCCGCGCGCTCGTACCACTGCCTCGCGCGGGCGTAGTCGCGCGCGACCCCGACGCCCCTCTCATACATCGAACCCAGGCGGTATTGGGCGAGCGCCAGGCCCACTTCGGCCGCCTTTTGAAACCAGTGCGCCGCCGCCTTGGCGTCCCGCGCGGCGCCGCGCCCCTCCACAAGACGCGCGCCCATTTCGTATTGGGCGGCCGGGTTGCCCTCGACGGCGAGGCGCTCGATCGTCGCCAAGGCGTCGCCGGGCGACAGCGGCGGCGCCTCGATCGTTCCGGTTGGCGTCGGATCGATGTTCTGCTGCGCGACGACGGGTCGCGCAGCAGACGCCGCCGGCGCCGCGCCAGAGGGAAGTTCTTTGGTCGGGCGTTGGGCGACCGCCGGCGACGAGGCGCCGTTCGAGGCGAGCCGCTTTTCCGGCGACAACGCCGGCCGAACCGCCTTGGCTGGCGCTTTCGCCTCCTGCTGTCTGAGCGACGGCCCGAGCGTCAAGCCGCCCTGCCCCTCCATGCGCGCAATCTGATAGGCGCCGATCAGCAGCATGACCGCGGCAAGGCCTAAGAGCAGCGGACGCTTGCGGTCATGAATGAGGGCGCTGAAATTGACTACGGCGGCGCCCTGCGACTTTTCCTGAGCCTGTCCCGCGTGGCGCGCCGCTTCGTCCGACTGGGCGTCAGCCGCAGGCGCTTGCGCGGCGCGGCGCGCGGCGGCGATGAAGGCCGACTGAATCGAATTGCGATGCGCGGCCTGATCGGCCTCCGGTCCTGGCGGCCCCATGAAGGGCTCGCGCCGTTCGACGCCGCCCTCGCCGACCGGCAGCAAGAACTCCATCGGATCGATCGGCGCCAAGGCTTCGCCTTCAGCATCCCTGGCGTCAGCGGCGGCCGGCGCGCCAACGCGCTCGCGCGTATCCGCGCCGCAACGTTCGAGCCCGAGTTCGGCATCGGTCGAGCGCCGCGCGTCGCCCTGCTTCTCGGTCACTTCGTCATCAGAAACACCCAGACGTTTGACGACGCGCTCGAGCGTTTGATGGACCGCCGTCAGCGTCTCATTCGTGCGCTGGCCGCTCGCGTCTTGCGTCTTAAGGATGTCGTTCAATTCGCGCTGCACAGCGACGCGCACGGCCGCCGGCTGAACGCCCGCCGCATCGCGGAGAACCTCCGTGGCGGCCCGGCGAACCGCCGCCTCCGCCGCCTGCGCCGTTGCGGACCGCGTGTCCTCCAGGCGCGCGAAAAGATCGGTGATCTTCGACTCAAAGCCGACGAGCGCGCCGCCCCCTGCGTCGATCCGTTCGAGCCGCTGCGCCAGGGCGCCGATCTGAGTTTCAAGCGATTTGAGCGCGTCGCCATCGGCCGTAGAATCAGCCGTCTGCTTCATGCGGTCGGCGAGCGACCCAACGAGAGCCGCCAGTTCGCTCTCTCGTTTCTCGACGCGCGCGCCGTCTTCGACCCGCTGCGCGAATGCGGCGTGCATATGATCGAGGCGCTCGACGATATCGTCGAGCCGAGCGTTCTGTTCGCCAAATCGCGGCGCTGAGAAGGGATCGTCGAGCCGGTCGATCTTGAACGAGAGCTGCGCGAGCTGACGCTCGACAGCCTGCAAATCGAGATCCCGCACATCGGCGGCGAACGCGGCGTCCATTTTTCTGTCGAGGCCGCGCACCAGATTCTCGAGAGCGGCGAAATGTTCGGAATCACCGACACCCCCGGGGTTTTCCAACCGCGCGGCGATCGTCTCCCGAAGCTCGTCGATGCGCCGGGCGAGATCAGCGAACTGACGCTCGGCGTTGTGTTCGGCAAGCATGGCCTCGATGCGTGCGAGCGATTCTGTCGGCGCGCTGTCCACGACGCGGGACTCGAACCGATCGAACCTGCGGCCGATCTCCTCAAACGCCGAGGCGTGATTGTCGCCGTCCAGCGCCGTATCGATTTTTTTGGCGAGCGTTGTGATGAGCGCTTCGAGGGGGGCCACATTGGCGGCGCCGCGATCGATGCGCTGCGTCAGCGTCTTGCCGAGTTCGTCGATGCGCGCGCCGATTTCGTCGAACCGCGCCGCCGACGTTTGTTCGGCGACGACGTCAAGCTTGCGCGCGAGCCGTTCGAGCCGCTTGTTGAAAGTCTCCAGTCCTTTGCCTGTTTCCGCCGCGACGATGGAGCGGATCGCCTTGACCACTTCGCCGAGATCCGCGCCGGACGCGCCACGTGAAAGCGCCAGCGCGTCGACTCGCTGCGTGACGTCGATGATACGTGTTTCGATCCTCTCAAGCGGCAGCGGGCGCGCCATGAGCGCCGTCAGCTGTTCCTTGATCTCGTGAGTTTCGCGCGCGAGGTCTTGCACGGCCGAAGCGTTCGCAACGTCTCCATTCTGCAGCTTCTCTAGCCTGAAGCCGATCGTTTCGACGTCAGCGCGCAGGTTACGCACGATGGGAGTCGGATCGAGATCTTCGATCACGGCGCGCAATTCGCCGATAATTCTCTCGGCAGGCGCGAGCGTCTCGTCTGGAACGCCGCGGCCGCGCTGCGACTCTATGCCCTGGCGGAGATCGCCCATGGCCGTTTCGATCGCGGCGACCGATGCGCGCGGCGCAAGTTCGCCGATGGCTTGCGCCATATCTTGGAGTTCGCGACGGACGTTTTCGATTTGTCGCATCATCACGAGCTGCTGGTCGCCGCGCTCGGCGGCGTCCTCGCGAAAGCTGTCTAAACCCTGCGTGACGGAATCGATCGAACGCTGCAGCGCCTCAAAGCGCGATCCGGCGGAAGAGCCCAGCGTCAAGGCCGGCTTCGCTACGCGCCCGCGCGCCGCATTTTCGTCGAGGCGCCCTGCAATTTCGGCGAGATGCTGATCAAGGCCGCGCAACGTCTTCTCGACGTCGGCGCCGCGGTGTTCGCCCGACAGCCGCGACAGCCGCGCTTCGAGCTCCGCCAGCGCGTTTCGAATCGGCCGCGCGTTTGCGGACGGCTGCTCGCCGAGCTGGCTCTCGATGCGGCTTTTGGAGAGCGCGGCGATCGACCGCCAGATGGTGTCGTCGTCGCCACGGTTCTCATCGCGCGACTCTTCCGCGTCGGGAAAATTTTCTCCCCGATCGCGCTTATCTTCGGGCGACTTGGAACCTGGACGACCCTGATCAGGAAATTTCGCCTTGGTCATGTGGCTGTCCGGCGGGACCGACCCGTGGAAATTGGGACAAAAACGCGGTGGAACCGACGCGAACGCCCGAATCGCGCGCTACTGTCGGCGCGGGCCGCCGACCGCCGTGACTTTCCGTCGATCGCAGTAAAGAAGCCGTTAAGAAAACGGCTCCGAAAGGCCGTCGCGTTCACGATTGTCGCACAGCGGCTCGCTTGCGCCCGCGCCGGCGCCTCTCTACCTATGACGCAGCCCGAGAGAATCGCGGCGCGACGGCTCGGCCCCCAGCGCCGACTTGCAAGGAGGCGTTGATGCCGAGCTACAAGGCGCCTGTAGACGACACCCTCTTCCTGCTAAATGACGTCTTGAATTTTCAGCGTTTCGGCAATTTGCCAGGCTTCGCGGACGTGACCCCGGACGTCATGTCGCAAATCCTCCTGGAGGCGGGAAAGATCTGTGAGGAGGCGCTTGCGCCACTCAACCAGATTGGCGACGAAAAGGGCTGCAAGCGTCACGACGACGCCTCCGTCTCCACGCCGCCCGGCTTCAAGGGCGCGCATGACGCTTTCGCTCAGGGAGGCTGGATCAGTCTCGCCGTTCCCGAGGAATATGGCGGCCAGGGCCTGCCCTATACGCTCGCCATGGCGATGAACGAGTTCGCCTCCTCGGCGAATATGTCCTTCGCCATGTATCCGGGTCTGACCCAAGGCGCGCTCGCCGCTCTGCTGCGCCATGGCGACGACGAGCAGAAGAAGCTTTATGTGCCCAAGATGGCGGAAGGCCGCTGGTCAGGCACGATGAATCTGACCGAGCCGCAATGCGGCACCGATCTCGGCCTTTTGACCACCAAGGCGTCGCCGCGCGGCGACGGCTC
This sequence comes from Methylocystis sp., assembly GCA_022843525.1. Taxonomy (GTDB): domain Bacteria; phylum Pseudomonadota; class Alphaproteobacteria; order Rhizobiales; family Beijerinckiaceae; genus Methylocystis. Next base: position 11,781 of record JALHNR010000012.1, read on the forward strand.
CTATTCGATCACCGGGCAAAAAATCTTCATCTCCGCCGGCGAGCACGATCTGACCGAAAACATCGTGCATCTCGTGCTCGCGCGCATCGAGGGCGCGCCCGCGGGCGTGAAAGGCATCTCGCTCTTCGTCGTGCCGAAATTCCTGGTCGACGGAGACGGCGCGCTTGGACCGCGCAACGGCGTCAGCTGTGGCTCCATCGAGGAAAAGATGGGCATTCACGGCAACGCCACCTGCGTCATGAATTACGACGGCGCGCAAGGCTTTCTGGTCGGCGAAGCCAATCGCGGACTGAACGCCATGTTCGTGATGATGAACGAGGCGCGGCTCGGCGTGGCGATGCAAGGTCTCGCCCAGTCCGAGGTCGCCTACCAGAACGCGGCGCAATACGCCAAGGAGCGTCTGCAAGGCCGCGCGCTCTCCGGCCCTAAAGACCCCGGAAAACCGGCCGACCCGATCATCGTGCATCCGGACGTGCGGCGGATGCTGCTCGAGATGAAGGCCTTCAACGAGGCGGCGCGCGGCTTTGCGCTGTCGGCCGCGCTCGACAGCGACATCGCGCACCGTTCGGACGACGCCGCCTCGCGCCAGGCGGCGGAAGATCGCCTCGGCCTGTTGACGCCCGTGCTCAAGGGCGTGCTCACCGACGTCGGCTTCGAAAACACCGTCAAGGCCCAGCAGGTGCTCGGCGGACACGGCTATATTCGCGAATGGGGCATGGAGCAGTTCGTTCGCGATGCGCGCATCAGCATGATCTACGAGGGCGCCAATGGCATCCAGGCGCTCGACCTCGTCGGCCGCAAGCTGCCGCGCGACGGCGGCCGCGCGATCATGGCCTATTTCAAGGACACCACGGAGCTGTTGGCGCCGCTCGCATACGACGAAGCGATGAAGTCCTTCGCCGCGCCGGTGAAGGCGGCGCTCGACGATCTGCAAAAGGCGACGATGTGGCTGATGCAGAACGCAATGGCCAAGCCCGACAACGCCGGCGCCGCTTCTTACGACTATATGCATCTCTTCGGCCGCGTCGCGCTCGGCGTGATCTGGGTGAAGATCGCGCAGGCGGCGATGGAGAAGAAGGCGCGCGAGCCTCATGAAACGGCGCGCATGGACGCCAAGCTTCTCACCGCGCGCTTCTATATGGAGCGCATGCTGCCCGAAACGAGCCTGCGCCTGACGCGCATTTCAACCGGCGCCGACACGATGATGTCGCTCCCCGAGGAGATGTTTTAAGGGGCGCCCTCCTTCTCCCGCTCGCGGGAGTGGGACGCGCTGGAAAGATTCGAGAAGAGGAACTCTTCATGCCCGACGCTTTTATCTTTGACGCCGTTCGCACGCCGCGCGGTCGCGGCAAGCCGGACGGCTCGCTGCATGAAGTCTCGTCGCTTGGACTCGCCGTCACGGCGATGCAAGCGATCCGGGAGCGCAACAACCTCGAAGGTCCCGAAATCGACGACGTCATCCTCGGCTGCGTCGATCCGGTTGGGGAGGCTGGCGGCGACATCGCCCGCGCCGCGGCGATTTCATCGGGCTATTCGTACAAAGTCCCCGGCGTGCAGATCAATCGCTTTTGCGCGTCCGGCTTGGATTCGGTGAATTTCGCCGCCGGCGAAATCATGTCCGGCCAGCATGACCTTGCGATCGGCGGCGGCGTCGAGAGCATGAGCCGGGTCGGCATCGGCGCGTCCGGCGGCGCCTGGCCGGTCGATCCGACGATCGCCATTCCCTCCTATTTCATGCCGCAGGGCGTGTCGGCCGATCTCATCGCGACCAAATACGGCTTCTCGCGCGATGACGTCGACGCCTACGCCGTCCAATCGCAAAAGCGCGCGGCGAAGGCGTGGGAAGAAGGCCGCTTCAAACATTCGATCGTTCCGGTGAAGGACGTCAACGGCATCACCCTGCTCGACCGCGACGAACATATGCGGCCGGGAACCGACATGCAGTCGCTCGCGGCGCTAAAGCCGTCCTTCGCCTTTTACGCGGAACAGGGCGGCTTCGATGCAGTTGCGATTCAGGCGCATCCGGAAGTCGAGAAATTGAATTACGTGCACCATGCCGGCAATTCGTCGGGCATCGTCGACGGCGCCGCAGCGGTGCTCGTCGGCTCGAAAGAGGCGGGCGAGAAGCTCGGCATGAAAGCTCGCGTGAAGATTCGCGCGTACGCCAATATCGGCTCAGACCCGGCGCTGATGCTGACCGGCCCTGTCGACGTGACCAAAAAAGTGCTGCATCGCGCCGGCATGAGCATCGGCGACATTGATCTGTTCGAAGTGAACGAAGCCTTCGCCGCGGTCGTGCTGCGCTATCTCGAAGCCTTCGACCTCGATCCCGCCAAGGTCAACGTCAATGGCGGCGCGATCGCCATGGGTCACCCGCTCGGCGCGACGGGCGCCATGCTGATGGGAATCGCGATCGACGAGTTGGAGCGCACGGGAAAATCGACCGCGCTGGTCACGCTCTGCATCGGCGCCGGCATGGGCACCGCGACGATCGTGGAGCGGGTGTGAAGATGCAACGTTTCCTCGCCCTTCGAGACGCGAGCTTCGCTCGCTCCTCAGGGTGAGGCAACGTTATGAACCTCATCCTGAGGAGCCCGCGCAGCGGGCGTCTCGAAGGACGAGGTTCAATACAGCGCAAAATCTTTCGGAGACGAAACAATGAACCTCGTCAATTTCCGCTTCGAGACCGGCGCCGATGGCGTCGCGCTTGCGACCTGGGACATGCCCGAGCGCACAATGAACGTCATCACGCCGGAGGTGATGGACGAGCTGGAGCAGCTCATCGACGCGGTGGTCGCCGCGCCCGACGTCAAAGGCTGCGTCATCGCGTCGGGCAAGACCGCCTTTTCCGGCGGCGCCGATCTTTCCATGCTGCAGCATGGCGCCGCGCAATACGCCAGGGCGCTCAAGGAGCAGGGCGAAGACGCGGCGAACAAGCATTTCTTCGAGTTTTCGCGCCGACTTTCGCTGCTCTACCGCAAGTTGGAAACCTGCGGCAAACCTTTCGCCGTCGCCATTCACGGGGTCTGCCTTGGCGGCGCCTTCGAACTTGCGCTCGCCTGCCATTATCGCGTCATGGCCGATGACGCGAAAACCAAAGTCGGCCTGCCGGAAATTAAGGTCGGGCTCTTTCCGGGCGCCGGCGGCACGCAGCGCGTGTCACGGATCATGCAGACGGGCGACGCGCTGCAATTCCTGTTCAGGGGCGATCAGATCAAGCCGAAAGCGGCGCTCGGCGCCAAGCTCGTGCACGAAATCGCGCCGAAAGCGGAGATCGTCGAGCGCGCTCGCGCCTTTATCGCCAACGGCGGCAAGGCGCAGGCGCCTTGGGACGCGAAGGAGTTCAAGACTCCGTCCGGCAGGGTGTTCTCGCCCACGGGCATGATGATCTGGCCCGCCGCCAACGCCATCTATCGCCGCGAGACCTACGACAATTATCCCGCCGCCAAGGCCATTCTGCACGCCGTCTATGAAGGGCTGCAATTGCCGATGGACCAGGCGCTGACCGTCGAGTCGCGCTGGTTCGCACATATTCTGCGCTCGAAGGAGGCGGCGGCCATGATCCGCTCGCTGTTTCTCTCGAAGAACGAATTGGACAAGGGCGCGCATCGCCCCAAGGACGTCGGCCCGACGAATCTCAAGAAGATCGGCATTATCGGCGCAGGCTTCATGGGCGCGGGCGTCGGCTATATCAGCGCGCTGAACGGCCTCGACGTCGTTCTCATCGATCGCGATCAGGAGAGCGCCGACAGGGGGGTGGCGACGATCGACAAGCTCATCTCGAGCTCCGTCAGCAAGGGCCGCGCCACCGCCGCCGACAAGGATTCGCTGATGGCGCGCGTCGTCGCCACTTCCGATTATGCGGCGCTCAAAGGGTGCGATCTCGTGCTCGAAGCCGTATTCGAGGATCGCGCCGTCAAGGCCGACGTCACCAAGCGCGCGCAGGACGTCGTCGGCGCGGACGTGATCTTCGCCTCGAACACCTCGACGCTGCCGATCACGTCGCTTGCCGAAACCACGCAGAAGCCCGAGAACTTCATCGGCATCCATTTCTTCTCGCCCGTCGAGAAGATGCTGCTCGTCGAAGTGATTATGGGCGAGAAAACGAGCGATCGCGCGGTGGCGACGGCGCTCGACTTCGTACGCATCATCAAGAAGACACCGATCGTCGTCAACGACTCGCGCGGCTTCTTCGCCAATCGCTGCGTGCTCAATTATGTTCGCGAAGGGCAGATCATGCTGGTCGACGGCGTGCCGCCGGCGATGATCGAGAATGTCGCCCGTATGGCCGGCATGCCGGTTGGGCCATTGTCGCTCAACGACGAAGTCGCGCTCGATCTCGGGTGGAAAATCCTGCAGGCGACGAAGAAAGACCTCGGCGAAGGCTCCGTCGATCCCGCGCAGGAGCGCGTGCTGCGCTTCATGGTCGAGGAAAACGGCCGGTTCGGCCGCAAGAACGGCAAGGGCTTCTACGACTACCACGCTAATGGAACCAAAAGCCTTTGGCCCGGTCTCTCCGCCCTGGCGCAGGCTGAGCTCGACCCCGATACGCTCGACGTCGCCGAAATGAAGCTGCGCTTTCTCGTGACGCAGGCGGTCGAGGCGGCGCGCGCCATGGCGGAGGGCGTCGTCACGGATCCGCGCGAGGCCGACGTCGGCTCCATTCTCGGCTTCGGCTTCGCGCCCTTCACTGGCGGCGTTATTTCCTACATCGACGGCATGGGCGCGAAGGCGTTCGTCGCGCTGTGCGATAAGCTCGCCGCGACATACGGCAAGCGTTTCGAGCCGCCGCAACTGCTGCGCGACATGGCGGCGAAAGGCGAAACTTTCTACGGGCGGTTCATGCCGCAGAAAGTGGCGGCGTAATTACATTCGGCATCACAGCCCTCGTGCTTCGAGACGGTCGCTTCGCGACCTCCTCAGCATGAGGGCTGCTTCATCGAGCATGCAAAAATGCGGAGCTGAGGCCCCATCCTGAGAGCCGCCCGCAAGTCGGGTTTTCCCGACTTGCGCATGAGATGTCGATCTCGGGCGCGCCCGAGATCGAAGCCGCGGCTCGAAGGACGAGGGCACGCTGCGAGGGCGCTTCACCTTTAGGGGACATGACATCCGTAATGCCGACGGGTAAAAGACAAGCTGGGCGTGTAGGTTCGAAACGCGCGCCCGCGCCCGGACCTGGTTGATGCCGATTCTTGTGCTTCCCTTTCCAGTGATCGATCCTGTCGCCGTCAACATCGGGCCCGTGCCGCTGCGGTGGTATGCGCTCGCCTATATCGGCGGCTTCATCTTCGGCTGGCTCGGCTTGCGCGCGCTCGCCGCAAACGACGCGCTCTGGAGGCGCGGCCAACCGCGACCAAGCCGAGAGTCGCTCGATGATCTTCTCGTCCTCGTCGCCTTCGGCGTCGTCATCGGCGGGCGCCTTGGACATGTGCTGATCTACGATCCGGCCTTTTACCTAGCGCATCCGCTGGAAATCTTTCAGACATGGAAGGGCGGCATGGCCTTCCACGGCGGCCTCGTCGGCGCGATGTTCGGCATGATCCTTTACGCGCGTCGCAGCGGCGTGCCGCTGCTCACCGTGAGCGACATTTGCGCCACGGTGGCGCCGATCGGACTTTTCTTCGGCCGCCTCGCCAATTTCATCAAGCCCGAGATGTGGGGGCGCGAAACCGACGTTCCCTGGGCGATGGTCTTTCCCGGCGCGGGCGACCTCCCGCGTCATCCCAGCCAGCTCTATGAGGCCGGCCTCGAGGGCGTGGCGCTGGGCCTGCTGTTGTGGCTCGCCGCGCGCCACGGCGCGCTCAAACACCCGGGTCTCGCCACCGGCCTTTTTGGCGTCGGCTACGGGCTGGCGCGCATTTTCTGCGAGTTTTTTCGTGAACCCGATCCGGTGCAGGAAGCGCTGCCCAATGGGCTGACCATGGGCATGGTCCTTTCGGCGCCGCTTGTTTTAATTGGCGCGGCGGCGATCCTGTTCGCGCTGCGCCCAAGGAGCGCGACGGCATGAGCGCCTTGAAGAGAGAGATCGTCGAGACGATCGCTCATGACGGTCCGATGACGCTCGAGCGCTACATGTCGCTCTGTCTGACGCATCCGCGCTACGGCTATTACATGACGCGCGACCCGTTCGGCGCTGGCGGAGACTTCGTCACCGCGCCGGAGATCAGCCAGATGTTCGGCGAATTGCTCGGCGTCTGGGTCACCGAGGCCTGGCGCGCGGCGGGCGCGCCGACTGAGGCGAGGCTCATCGAACTCGGACCCGGCCGCGGCACGCTGATGTCGGACGTGCTGCGTGTGACGCCGATCGCGCCCAACTTTTTTTCCGCCGTCAGCGTGCATCTCGTCGAGACCAGTCCGGTTCTGCGCGAAGCGCAGCGCCAGACGCTGGCCAGGGCCGCCAAGCCGGCGCAGTGGCATTTGGATTTTGCCGAGACGCCGCCCGGTCCAGCCTTTATCCTCGCCAATGAGTTTTTTGACGCCCTGCCCGTCAGGCACTTCGTCAAGACCGCCAGCGGCTGGCGCGAACAACTTGTCGGGCTCGACGCTCAAGGCGAACTCGCCTTCGGACTGTCCGATCAGATCGAGCCGACGCTCAACGTTCCGGCGCGCGAAGGCTCAATCATCGAAGTCAGCGCCGTGAGCCAAAAGCTCATCGGCGACATCGCCGCGCGGCTCGTCGCCCAGGGCGGCGCGCTGCTACTCATAGACTACGGCTATGAGCAGACCTCGCTTGGCGAAAGCCTGCAGGCGGTGTCGCGCCACGCCTATGTCGATCCGCTCGCTACCCCGGGAGATGCGGATCTGACCGCGCACGTTGATTTCGCGGCTCTGGCGCGCGCCGCGCGCGCGCGCGGCGCCAAGGTGATGGGCCCAGTCACGCAGGCGCAATTTCTGCTGCAGCTTGGCATCGAACGCCGCGCCGAGACCTTGTCGAAAAAGGCGACGCCCGAACAGGCGCAGTCGATCATCGACGCCTTCGAACGTCTCGCCGGCGTCGACGATGCGCGCCATCAGATGGGCGGACTGTTCAAAGTGATGGCGGTGACCCATCCCGACATGCCCGACCTGCCGGGATTTTTCGTGTAACATCTGATGCAATGACGTCCGAAACGCCTGCGCTCACCGCGCGAAATCTTAACCTGCCCGGCCTTCGCCACGCCTTTTTCACCCGCGACGGCGGCGTGTCCGAAGGCGTCTACGCCTCGCTCAATGGCGGCGTCGGCTCGCGCGACGCGCCGCCGCATGTCGAGGAGAATCGCGCCCGCATGGCGGCGCGTCTCGGCGTCGAGCCCGAGCGCCTGCTGGTGCCGTTCCAGATCCATTCCGCGGACGCGCGCGCCGTGCGCGAACCGTGGAGCGCCGAGGCGCGGCCGCGATGCGACGGCGTGGTGACGGCGGAAGTCTCGCTGGCGCTCGGCGTCACCGGCGCCGACTGCGGCATGTTGCTTTTCGCCGACGCGAAGGCGGCCGTCATCGGCGCCTGCCACGCCGGCTGGAAGGGCGCGCTCGGCGGCGTCATCGAAGCGACCGTCAGGGAAATGGAGGCGCATGGCGCGCGCCGCGCCGACATCCATGTCGCGCTCGGCCCGGCGATCGGCGCGTCGAGCTATGAAGTCGGGCCGGAATTCATCGATCAGTTTCGCGACGCCGACGCGTCCTTTTCGCGCTTTTTTACGCCGACGGCGCGCGAAGGCCATGCCAACTTCGATCTGCCGGGCTTCATCGCCTCACGCGTCGAGGCGCTGGACGTGGCCTCCTTCGAAGACCTCGGCGTCGACACTTATGCGGACGAAACGCGCTGCTTCAGCTACCGCCGCAGCGTCCATCGCCGCGAGCCGGATTATGGGCGGCTCGTCTCGGCGATCGCGCTCGTCTGATGCGAATTCCGTCTGATCCGTTCGCTTGGGTCTTGTCATTCCCGGCAGGCCGAAGGCCTGACCGGGAATCCAGAGCCAATCCAGGAATGTTGGTCTTGCTCTGGATTCCCGATCGCTCGCTTCGCGAGCGTCGGGAATGACATCCGAGCCATCGAACGGATGTCGTATGATGCGTGAATCGAGCGGTTCGCGCCTGACCGGGAACCCAGAGAGACGGAACACATCCTGGAATTGCCTGGGTTTCCCGATCGCGCACAAAGCGCGCGTCAGGAATGAACTCCAAGGATCAACCGGACGACAGGACTACTTCGTCGCGTAGCTGAAGATCATCGAGTGCGGCAGGCCGCGCGGCGGCGCCGGGAACGGCGCGGCGCGGCGCGCCGCCGCAAGAGCGGCGGCGTCGAGATCGGGCGCGCCGCTCGGCTGGTGCACCGCCTGATGAGTGAGATTGCCCAACTCGTCGATATAGAAGACAACCGCGCCCCTGCCGATCGCGCCGCTCCCGCGGACGCGCGGCGGAATACGCATGTGCGGCATGATGAGGCCGTAGAGGATCGTCAGATAGGTCGTCTTCGCATGGCCGCCGCCGACCGGCGAGAACTTGCGCGGCGCGGCGAGCTTGTAGTCGGGGATCGGCGCGAGCGCCGCGAGCTGATCGGCGATGGAGTTCGCCTCTCCCTTCTTCACTGACCCCTTTTCGTTCGGGTCGGGCTTTTCCTGCGGCTTCTTTTCGGGCGCGGCCTGCTCGATGATCTCGGCGTCGCTCTTGTCCTCGAGCGGCGTGTCTTTGGTCTCTTCCGGCGCCTTCGCCTTTCCGTCTTCGTCCTCGGCGTCCTTCATGCCCTGAGGCTTGTCGTCCTTGGGCGCGTCCTTCTCCTCGGCGTTCTTCGGCGTCTTGACGTCCTTCTCCTCCGGCGCGTTGACGTCGGACTTGGTCTTGCTCTCGGCCTCGGGGGCGTCGAAAGCCGGCTTTTCCTCTTCCATCGGCGGCGGAGGCGGCGGCGGCTTTTGCTGCTGTTTTTGTTGCTCCGGCGGCTTTTCCGGCTCGGGCGCAGGAGGTTCTTCCTGCTTCGGCGCGGGCGGTTCGGTGATCACCTCGACGGGAGTTTCCTCGACAATGCGCGGCGCTTCGCGGGCGGACTGCCAGTCTTCCCAGAGCAGGAACGCGAGGACGCTCAGATGCGCCAGCAGGCACAACAGAAGGAACATCAGGAAGCGCGGGCGCACGACGAGCGCGCGGCGCCGCCGAAGAGCGTCCACGGCCAAGGTCGCGCTAAAGGCGCGTTGTTGGCTGCTGTCGTTCATTGCGATGGAAAGCCGCGCTCCAGCGCCGCCGCTGCTTGCATAATCAATCTGGGTCGGTGAGCGGGGGGCGTCACTCTCCAATTATAGCCGCCTTTGGGCAAAAACGCGCCCCCGCAAAAAACATGACGCGTTTTGCCGCAGTTATCAATGCGCCGAAACCGCATATATAAGAATAATCTAATTTAAGTGGCGCTCGAACGCCGCTCTGGGGGATGCATGAAACGCTTTAGGCCTTTGACGCGCCGGGGACTTCTCATCGGCGCGGGCGCAGCGGCGACGTTCGGCGCCCCGGCCTTCGGCCAGGGTCATGCGATGCGCCGGATCGCGCCGAACCGGGCGTCCGACGCCTTCACGCCGGACGTTGAACTCGAATTAATCTGCAAGCGCGATGAGAGCCCGATTTTGACCGGCAAGCCGACGCGCGTGTGGCGCTACGTCGGCAATCTGATCAAAGGTCCGCCGAATGCGCTGACGGCCCTGCCTGACGCTTACCTCGGCCCTCTGCTGCGGTTCACCAAGGGACAAAAGGTTCGCATCCGGCTTCGCAACGAATTGCCGGAGGAAACCATCACACATTGGCACGGCCTGCATGTGCCCATGCTGATGGACGGCCATCCCACGGCGGCGATCGATCCGGGCGAAACTTACGTCTACGAATTCGAGATCCGCAATCGCGCCGGGATGTATTTCTATCATCCGCACACCCACGAGAAGACGGCGACGCAGGTCTATCGCGGCCTGGCCGGCGCCATCATCGTCGAGGACGCGGAAGAGCGCGCGCTCGGACTGCCATCCGGCGAATTCGAAATTCCGCTCGTCATCCAGGATCGCGCGTTCGACGACGCCAACCAGCTCGCCTACGGCGGCGACATGCATACGAGCATGTTCGGCTTTTACGGCGACCGCGTGCTCGTCAATGGACGAAGCGACTTCACGCTCGACGTTGCGAGCCGCGCCTATCGTCTGCGGATCCTCAACGGCTCGAATGCGCGCATCTACAAACTGTGCTGGGACGACCGAACTCCGCTGACCGTGATCGGCGTTGACGGCGGACTGCTGGAGAAGGCGGAGACGCGGCCCTATGTGATGCTCGCGCCCGCCGAGCGCCTCGATCTCATCGTCGATTTCAGCGGGCGTCCGCAAGGCGCGAAGCTGACGATGCTGAGCGGAGAATTCTACGGTCTGATTCCGCCGATGGCGCAGCGCATGATGGGAAGCGATCTCGCGATGGGCGAGGAATTCCCTTTGTTTACGGCCAGGGTGACGAAAGCTTCAACCGCTTCATGGAAATTACCGGAAAAGCTCTCGACGATACGGCGTTTTCGCAAAGACGAGATCGCCAATCTCGACGATCCCATTCCGATCGCCATCACCATGGCGCATATGGCGATGTTCCTGAACGGACGACCTTACGGTCACGATGACATCCAGCCACGCGAGCGCATCCCCGTCGACACGACGCAGCTCATCGAAATTTTCCATGAGCACGGCGGCATGGGCATGGGCGGGATGGGCATGGGCGGGATGGGCATGGGCGGGATGCAAGGTCGCGGCATGATGGGCGGCGGCATGATGCGCGGCCGCATGGGCATGGGCGGCATGGGCAGGGGCGGCATGGGTATGGGCGGCATGGGAATGATGTCGATGGCGCATCCCATCCATCTGCACGGCCAGCCTTTCGAAATTATCGAGCGCCGCTTTGAAGGCGACGAGGACGCCTACGCCTCGGTCCGCGATGGCTTCATCGACAGCGGCCTAAAGGACACTGTGCTCGTCACGCCGGGCGAGCGCCTGCGAATCATCAAGCCGTTCGGCGATTTCAAAGGCCGCTTCATGTATCACTGCCACAACCTCGAACATGAGGACGCAGGCATGATGCGCGAGTTTTCGGTGGAGTAGAGCGAACTCAGACGCGCGGCTGCCAAGCGCATTCTCAAATCTCAAAAGCCGCTTCTAATTCAGTCTCAAAAGCCATTTAGGCGCACTCCCGGTCGGGCCCGCGGCCCGCCGGGAGCGATGTTGCCGGACTAATGCTGCATGCCGCCCATGCCGCCCATGCCGCCGCCGGAATGCGACATGCCGCCCATTCCGCCGCCCATCATGCCGCCGCCCATGCCCCCGCCCATCATGTCGCCCATGGACTTGCCGACCTTCATGATGCCGGTCAGCGTCTCATTTGCGGTCTTCTTCTGCTCATCGCTCAAATTCGTGAAGAGCGATTCGATCGCAGCCTTCTGGGCGCGTACAACCTCGAGATGGTCGACCATATGATTCTCCATCATCGTGAGCTTATTCAACACTTCCGGCTTGGAATGATCCATGCGCATGTCGGACGCGTCGCATTTTTGCTTCGCCTTTTGCGCCGCGGCGCGCCATGCATCGTCGAAGGCGCTCCAGGCGCCGGTTTGCGTCGCCGTGAGTTTCAACTCGGCCTTGAGATAGGCGAGCCGCCCATCGACATGTTCGGCGAAGCCGCAGACCATCTTGTTCATCATGCCGCCGCCGGCATGCGACATGCCGCTCATGCCGTCGGCGGCCTTGCCGCCGTCTTTGCCGCCGCCGTGGTTCATGCCCGACATGCCGCCCATCATCCCGCCCATGCCGCCGCCGCCCATGCCGCCGCCGTGGCTCATGCCGCCCATGCCGCCCATGCCGCCCATGCCGCCGCTCTGGCCGCCGCCTTGGCCCATGCCCGACATGCCGCCATGATGGCCTGCATGACCTTCGCCGGCCTTGCCCGCTTCGCTCTTCTGCTCGTCGGCCTTGCCGGATTCAGCGCCGCCTGATTGCGCCTTGCCGGGGTCCGCCCACTGCGCCGGGGCGTTGGCGCCGCCATGATCCATCTTGCCATGGTCCATCTTGTTATGGTCCATGCCGCCGTGTTCGGCGCCGCCCTGCTGCGCCTGCGCCACCGAGACTCCAGCTGCGAGAAGCAAAGCGGCGGCGCTCGCCGCAAGCAATTTTCCGCGCGATGTTTGTTTTCGCGTCGTCATGGCGCCCTCCCTTGAAATGTTTGTCGCGATCGCTCCTGTCGTCGCTGGCGCGACGAATCATTGATGGAGCTTCGCGCATGTTGAGCGCCTAATCGAGCATCAGGCGCCGTTGAACGTCTGCAACTTTGTCACAGATCAAGCCGTGAGGCGATGGGCGAATCGTCACGCAGCCGCATGAATTTTGAAAGCGAATTTTGCTTCTTTTGAAAAGATCCCGCGACGCAAAAACGGACAGGCGCAACCCCATCGCGCATCTTTCACTCGGCCACGTCGGTTGCGCAACGCGCGCGAGGTTCGTTGTCGCAAATTCGTCGCGCTAACTTGCTTTTCTTCGCACAAGCGAAAAACGCCGCTGCGTTGCGGCGCAAAAGCTTACGCGGCCTTCTTCTTCTCCGCGATCTCGACGAGCGCGCGCAGAATTCGGCGCGTGCCGGCGAGCCGCTGTTTCGTGTTCTCGAACTCGCGGATGAACACCACGCGCATGTCGGGGCGCACCTTGGCGCTTGACCGCTGCTCCGCGACATAACGCACGAGCCCCGCCGGGTTTGCGAATTTGTCTTCGCGGAACGCGACGATGACGCCCTTGGGGCCGGCGTCGATCTTCTCGACATGCGCCCGCCGGCAGAGCGCCTTGATGGCGACGATCTCGAGCAACTGTTCCACTTCCGGCGGGATCGGGCCGAAGCGGTCGATCATTTCGGCGGCGAACGCTTCGATGTCTTGATCCGTTTCGAGCGTCGACAGACGGCGATAGAGCTGCAGGCGCAGCGTGAGGTCGGCGACATAGTCTTCCGGTATCGTCACCGGCGCGCCGATCGCGATCGTCGGCGACCAGGTTTCCTCCTGCGGCTCCTCGATTCCAGCTTTCAACAGCGTGATCGCGTCGGCGAGCATCTGCTGATACAGCTCATAGCCCACCTCCCTGATATGTCCCGACTGCTCGTCGCCAAGCAGATTGCCGGCGCCGCGAATGTCGAGATCGTGACTGGCCAATTGGAATCCAGCGCCAAGCGTATCGAGCGATTGCAGCACGTCCAGACGCTTTTGCGCCTGAGGCGTGATCGTGCGGTTGGCGGGCGTCGTGAACAGCGCATAGGCGCGCAATTTGGCGCGACCGACGCGGCCACGCAGCTGATAAAGCTGCGCGAGGCCGAACATATCGGCGCGCCAGACGATCAGCGTGTTGGCGCGTGGGATGTCGAGACCCGATTCGACGATCGTCGTCGACAGCAGGATGTCGAATTTGCCGTCGCAGAAGGCCGACATCTTGTCCTCGAGTTCGCTCGCGCTCATCTGCCCATGCGCCACGACGAATTTCGACTCAGGCACGTTTTCGCGCAGAAACGCCGCGGCCTCCTCGAGGTCCTCGATGCGCGGACAGACGAAGAAAGCCTGGCCGCCGCGATAGCGCTCGCGCAGCAGCGCTTCGCGTACAATGAGCGGATCGAAAGGCGAAACGAAGCTGCGCACCGCCAGCCGGTCAACCGGCGGCGTGGCGATGATCGAAAGCTCGCGCACGCCCGTCATGGCGAGCTGCAGCGTGCGCGGGATCGGCGTCGCCGACAGCGTCAGAACATGCACCTCGGCGCGCAATTCTTTCAGCCGCTCCTTATGGCCGACGCCGAAATGCTGCTCCTCGTCGATGATGACGAGGCCAAGATCCTTGAAGCTCACCGTCTTGCCGAGCACGGCATGCGTGCCGATCAGGATTTCGATTCGGCCGTCGGCGAGGTCCTTCTTCGTCTCGCGCGCTTCCGCGGCGCCGACCATCCGCGACAAGCGTCCGATGCGCACCGGCAGGCCCGCAAAGCGTTCGGTGAAGGTCTTGTAGTGTTGGCGCGCAAGCAGGGTGGTCGGCGCGACGACGGCCACCTGCATGCCATTGATGGCGGCGCAGAAGGCGGCGCGCAGCGCGACCTCAGATCGGAAGAGC